>CAMCEP010000351.1 GCA_945873675.1 Asaia bogorensis | reverse complement strand
CTTGCTGATGAAATCCGCACCTTCCCGGTTCGTCGCCACCCCTGCCGCCGCTATCTTAACGCGTGAAGGCGTGGATACGGTGATAGTGACGGGCTGCATCACCTCTGGCTGCGTCAGGGCCAGCGTGATTGACGCCTTCTCGCTCGGCTTTCGTGTCATGGTAGCCGAGGATTGCGTGGGCGATCATGATGAAGCCGCGCATAAGCAAAACCTGCGCGATGTGGAACGCCGCTATGCGGATGTGATCGATTCCGCAACGGCCATTGCCGCCATCGAAAAATGGCGCCTGGCCAATGACAGAGATTGAAACCAAGAATCAGGTCAGCACGAATTCGCGCGCCACACCCCTGCAATCCATCTCGAATTCCAGATCAACCACGGGCGGGCGGCAATATTGCCAGGTAAGCCCATGGCGCGCCGCGCCTCGGCGCACGATTTCCTCCGCGAAAAACGGCGCCATGTCATGCACAGTATAGGCCTGTACACCCGTAGTTCCGCGCCAATCAGCGCCCAGTAACCCCATGCGGCGTTCCATTTCCCCCAGCACCCAGCGCGCCTTGGCGAGCATGCCGGTGGGTGAGGTATCGCCAAGTGCCACCGTATTGCTACGGTAATCACCCTTGCCTTCCGCCGCTTCACCACTGCCTGCCACGGCGAAGGATGGCGCGGCGCCAGCATCCGGCACGGTATAGACAAAGGCGTGAAAGCAGGGCTCGGCGGGTGGGGCGATTTCCGGGCAGACATTGCTGCGGGCAATCGGGTTCAGCCCATCCCGAAACAGGCCCCATTCCTGCAACAAACCGCCATAAACCCGATTAAACGCCGCAAAACCCTCTTCCGTGAAAGGCGCGGGGGAGCGTAATTCGCAGGCAGCAAAAGCAAGCTTCGGTCGGCCAAGCGCTTCCAGATGGGTTGCAATGCGCGCGAAGCCCGCCATCAGCGGCACGGGTTCGGCAAAGCGCACGCGTTCCAGGCGAAAGCCCGGCTCTGCAGCGACGCCTGCGCTATATTGATAGACGCCTGGGATGAAGCGATAGCCCGCTTCGGGGATGTTCTGGACCATGCGCGCCCTTCCGGCCTTTGGGTTGCGGTTACGCCATGGTGGTGGCAGTCAGGCTTTGGAACAAGCCCCTTCAAGGAAAGCATTAAAATGGCAACGCCTGTCACCCTCGGTATCATCGGCCTTGGCATCATGGGTGAGCGTTTGCTCCGCGCGGCCTTGGACCATGCCGCGGAAAGCGTCACCCCCGTTGCGGTCTGGGACCCCGCACCCGCTGCTGCCACCCGTCTGGCGGGCATTGCGGGCGCGCCGCGCATGCTGGCGACACCGGATGCGGTGATCAATGCTTGCCAATGCCTTTACATCGCCGCACCGCCGGCTGCGCATATTCCACTGGCCGATGCAGCCATTGCGGCTGGTCGGAGTGTTTTCATCGAAAAGCCTTTGGCGACATCACCCAGTGAAGCGCGCGCCTTTGTCGCACGGGCGGAAGCCGCGGGCGCGCGTGCGGCGGTGAATTTCCCGATGGCGTCGTCTCCCGCAGTGGCGCAGCTTTCCGAATGGCGCGCGGCACTGACAGCGCAAAGCCTGGAGATCGAAGTCGCCTTCCCCACCTGGCCGCGCGGCTGGCAACAGGCAGCGGCAAGCTGGCTCGCGAAACGTGCCGAGGGCGGGTTTACGCGCGAAGTTGTCTCCCACTTTCTGTTCCTCACGCGCCGGCAATTGGGTCCGTTGAAGCTGCTGGACGCACACGCAAGCTACCCGCCCGGCGATGGCGCAGAATCCGCGATCACGGCGCGGCTGAGCGCAGGTGGCGTGCCGGTCACGCTCACGGGCTCGGTCGGCACCACCACCAAGGATGACCATAATACCTGGACGCTGAATGGAGCTATCCGCCTGCGTGATTGGTCTTTCGCCGAAAGGCTTGGCGCTGACGGTAGTTGGGCGCAGGCACCGGATGCGCTGCCCAATGAGAAAATGCGCCCCATGGTGCTGAAAGGCCAATTGGCCGAGGTCGCCGCCATGACGCGGGGTGACGCGCATCGGCTGGCAACCTTGCGCGAAGCCTTGGAAGTGCAGGAAATTGTCGAGGCCATTTTGGCCGCGTGAACCATGGCGCGGACGGGCGATCAGCCGCCGCCCAAGATTTCCTGGTTATGCGCACCAAGCCGTGGCGCCGGCCCGGCCATGCGCGGCCTTTCGCCATTGAAGGAAAGCGGCATCGCCACCAAGGAAAAATCCTCATTCGGCACGGGCTGCACCATGCCAAGCGCCTGGGTTTGTGGTTCCGCCAGCACTTCGGGAATGCTGTTTACTGGCGCGCAGGGCACACCAATCCGCGCAAGCCGTTCCAGCCATTCTGCACGCGGCGTGATCCGCATGAGTGCCGCGATCATGGGCAACAGCAGCGCCTTATGCTTCAAGCGCGCGCGATTGGTGGAAAACCGCTCATCACTCACCCATTCAGCATGGCCCAATTCAGCCGCGAATTTCGCAAAAAGCCGGTCATTGCCGCAACAGACCAGCACCGGCCCATCCGTCGCATCAAACGCCTCATAGGGCGTCAGGTTGGGATGGCCAGACGCATGGCGTTCCGGCAGCTTGCCCATATTCACATAGGCGCTGATCTTCTGCCCCGCCCATAACAGCGCTGTTTCGAACAGCGATGTATTCACCACACCACCCTGCCCCGTGCGATGGCGCCGTTCCAGCATGGCGAGCGCGCCCAATACCGTCCAAAGCCCCGTCCCCTGATCCACGACGGAAGCACCCATGCGCACCGGTGGGCCATCTGGTTCGCCGGTGATGGAAGAAAGCCCGCCAAAAGCCTGCAACAGTGGTTCATAACCAGGGCGCAGCTTTTCCGGCCCGACATGGCCAAAGGCCGACATCTCGCAATAGATCAAATGCGGATGCCGCGCTGTGACCGCTTGCGCGCCAATCCCCAAAGCCTCTGCCGCGCCGGGGCGGAGATTATGCAGCATGATATCGGCATTGGCGAGCAAGCCATGTAGCGCCTCAACCCCCTCAGGCGATTTCAGATCAAGCGTCACGGATTTCTTGCCGCGATTGAATTCATGGAAATTCAGCGCATCACCATGGCGGAAATCCGGGCCCATACGGCGCGCATCATCCCCGCCATCGGGCTTTTCCACCTTGATGACATCAGCACCAAGATCAGCGAAAATCGCGCCCGCGAAGGGCCCGGCCAGTACCTGGCCAAGTTCCACTACCCGCACGCCAGACAATACGCCCATCATTGCAATTCAATCCCTGATTCGCGCACCAGGCGCTTCCACTTCTCGATCTCGCGTGCTTGGAAACGCGCCAGATCATC
>CAMCEP010000350.1 GCA_945873675.1 Asaia bogorensis | reverse complement strand
CATTTGGCGAAGATTGCCGCGACCCGCCCGCTTGGGTCGCGCTGCAGCGATGCAGAAGGCGCCAAGCTGGAAGCCCAGCTTTCGGAAGCGGTGAATGCGCTTGGCATCGGCCCGCAAGGCTTGGGCGGTGATTCCACTGCCTTTGCCGTGCATGTGGAAACGGCGGCCACGCACATCACCATGAACCCCGTCGCCGTGAATATCCAATGTCATAGCGCGCGTCGGGCGAGTGCGACTTTCACGCCCGCCGGCGTTAGTATTGGTTTTTGAACCATGTCTTCCGCCAGCATCGCCGTGACATTGGCGGGGCCATCGGATCGGCCCGCGCTGATGCGCGTGCTCGCGGAAATGGGTGATTTTTATGATGAGCTTCTGGGCCATACGCGTCTTGTCGCGGCGGCGGAGGCCCTGACCTCACCCGCCAATCGCGCTGGCCCCTTTTGCCTGATTGGGCGCGCGGGGGATGAACCGGCGGGGCTGGTTTCGCTTTCAGGTTTTTTCCCGGCGCGGGATTTCACCTGGGGGCTTTTGCTCAAGGATATTTTTGTGATGGAAGCGCATCGCGGTACGCGCGCCGCCCGCGCCTTGATGCGGGGCGCCATGCGATTTGCTGTGATCGGCGGCTATAGCCGCGTGGATTGGGCCACGGGCGAGGAAAACCTGCGCGCCCGCGCCTTCTACGCGAAGCTTGGCATTGCCCCGGCAGCGCGGATTTCCTATCGCCTGGAAAATGAGGTTCTGGCAGAAGCCGCCCAAGGTCTTTGGCCCGCGCCTGAGGAAGAAACATGACGCACCACATCCTGCCCATGCCGATCACCGAAGCCCAAGTGCGCGCGCTGCGTGTGGGCGACACGGTGACTTTGGAAGAAACGCTCTACGGCATTCGGGATGCGACGCAGATCCATATGTTCGATCATGACCGACGGACAAAATTCAATCTGCAAGGCCACGCCGTGATCCATACCGCGCCCAATCTGCGCAAGGTGGAACGCATCGGCAATAATCATTCCGGTTATGAGGCAGTATGTGTGGGCACCACCACATCAGACCGCATGGAACGCTTCACCCGCCCGCTGATGGAACGCGAAGGCGTGCGCATCATCATCGGCAAGGGCGGTTTGCGTGATGGGTCGCTTGCTGCTTTTCGCGATTTGGGCGGCGCCTATTTGGCCGTGGTCGGCGGTGCGGCAGCTTTGGAGACCACCTGGATCGAAGCGGTGGAGGATGTGGATATGGATGATCTCAATCCCGAAAGCCTCTACAAATTCCGGGTAAAAGGTTTCGGCCCGCTGCTGGTTGCGATGGATAGCCATGGCGGGAGCCTATTTGCCAAGGTGAATGATGAAGCGGCGCGCCGACGCCAGGCCGTGCTTGAAAAGCTGGGGGCGGCGTGATGCCCACCCAAATCACACGGCGCAGCACGGATATTCTGGTACTCGGCGCGGGTGGTGCGGGTTTGCTCGCCGCGCTTCATGCCAAAGTCGGCAATCCCGCGCTGGAAGTCACCATTGCGGTGAAGGGCTTGCTTGGCAAATGCGGCTGCACGCGCATGGTCCAAGGCGGCTATAATGTTGCGATTGCTGAGGGTGATTCCGCCGAGCGTCATTTCATGGACACGCTGGAGGGCGGCAAATGGCTGAATGATCAGGATTTGGCCTGGACGCTTGTGGTCGGCGCGCAGCGGCGCATTCGCGAATTGGAAAATCGCTGGGGCTGTTTTTTTGACCGCAATGCCGACGGCACGATCCATCAAAAGGCTTTTGCCGGGCAGACTTTTGATCGCACCGTGCATAAGGGCGACTTGACCGGGATTGAGATTGTCAATCGCCTAGCGGAACAGGTTTGGGCGCGCGGCATTCAGCGCCTGGAAGAACATCGCGCGGTGGCGCTGATCCCAAGCGCGGATGGCGCGCGGCTTTCGGGTGTGTTGCTGATTGATATGCGCACGGGCGGTCTGGTGTTTGTGCAGGCGAAGGCCGTGATGCTTGGCACCGGTGGCGGGCCAACCATGTATAAATACCATACGCCATCAGGGGATAAATCCTGCGATGGCATGGCGATGGCGCTACGCGCCGGCTTGCCGCTGCGCGATATGGAAATGGTGCAATTCCACCCGACCGGCGTGCTGGCCGGCCCCGGCACGCGCATGACGGGCACGATCATTGAAGAAGGCTTGCGCGGCGCGGGCGGCTATCTGCTGGGCGGAGACGGCAAGCGCTTCATGGCAAAATACGACAAGCGCGCGGAACGTGCGACGCGCGACATTGTCAGCCGATCCATGCAGCGCGAAATCCTGGCCGGCAATGTGAATGATGCAGGCGGGCTCTGGATTGAAATGGGCCATCTTGGCCCGGATCGCGTGCGGCGCGAATTCAAGGGCATGGTGGAACGCTGCACCGATATGGGGTTTGACCTGGCCGGTGGCCGCGTGCCGGTGGTGCCGACCGCGCATTACATGATGGGCGGCGTGGTCTTCCGCCCGGACGGCAGCACTGCCTTGCCCGGGCTTTTCGCTGCTGGCGAGGATACGGGTGGCGTACATGGCGCCAATCGCCTCGGCGGCAATGGGGTTGCGAATTCCACTGTCTTTGGCGGTATCGCTGGCGATACCATGGCCACCTGGGTGCCGCGCGAAGGGGCGCTGGTGACCCCCGACCCCACGGCGCTTGATGCTGCCATCGCCGCGCTTGAAGCGCCCTTCGCGCGACCCGCTCGCAACCTCTCCCCGCTGCGTGATGCCTTGCAGGAAATGATGTGGGACAAGGCCGGCATTCTGCGCGATGCGGCGGGGCTTACTGAAGCAACTAGCGCCTTGGATGCCTTGGAAGCTGAGCTTGATGCTTCCGGTGTTGATGGCGCCAACCGCGCCTTCAACCTTACCTGGCATGATTGGCTCAATCTGAAATCGCTGCTGCTGGTAAGCCGCGCGATTGTGGTGGCGTCACAGGCGCGTGAGGAATCGCGCGGCGCGCATTGGCGTGAGGATTTCCCGCAAACGAATGACGAAGCCGCTGGGCTTGCCGCGACATCCGTGCGGCTGGAAGATGATCACATGGTCCTGCAATGGCAGAAGGTTGCCTTCACGCGCTTGAAGCCCGGGGAAAGTCTGCTCACCCCTGTCGCGGCGGAATAAAGGTATGACACAACCCTTCCCAAGTTTTGCCGAAGCGCTGCGCGTGTGGCTCCGCATTGGTTTGCTGTCCTTCGGCGGGCCGGCGGCGCAGATTGCGGTGATGCATCGTGAAGTAGTGGAACAGCGCCATTGGGTATCCGATGCGCGTTTTCTGCACGCGCTGAATTTTTGCATGCTGCTGCCGGGGCCAGAGGCGCAACAATTGGCGACCTATCT
>CAMCEP010000349.1 GCA_945873675.1 Asaia bogorensis | reverse complement strand
CCGTTATGCAAGGGCGCGCACCAATTGGGCGTGCGCTGAAACACCACAAGCTGCTTCGCGGTCTTCGCCACTTCCTGAATGGTCTGCACGCCCGATGCGCCCGTGCCAATCACGGCCACGCGCTTGCCGGTGAAATCCACCTTTTCCTTGGGCCAAAGCCCGGTGTGGAAGGATTGTCCCTTAAAATCGGCAATGCCCGGAAATTGCGGCATAGTCGGTGCAGAAAGCGCACCAATTGCCGTGATCAGAAAGCGCGTTTTATGCGCGCTGCCATCTTCCAATGTCACGGTCCAGCTCCGCGTCGCCTCATCCCAGCGCGCCGCCTTCACGCGGGCCTGAAATTGGATATCCCGGCGCAGGTCATATTTGTCGGCAACTAGGTTCAGATAGCGTTCGGTTTCCGGCTGCGGCGCGAAATGTTCGGTCCAATGCCATTCCTTCAGCAAATCCTTGTCGAAGGAATAGCCATAGGAATAGCTTTCCGAATCAAAACGGCAGCCCGGATAGCGGTTCCAATACCATGTGCCGCCCACCCCTGTGCCGGCTTCAAACACGCGCGCCTTCATGCCCAATTGGCGCAGCCGGATCAGCTGATAAAGCCCAGACATGCCCGCACCAATGACAATGCCATCGTAATCGAGCCCCTTGTCGCTGCCCGTCGCCCTGTTCGCTTCCATGACTGCGCTCATGTCGTTAACTCCCACCCTTCTACCAGGTCACACTGGCCCTTGAGCCGCTATATTCACGCAAATACGCAAAAAACCAAACAGTGATAAGCCTGCCTTATGTGTCAGGCGGCGATTTGATCAGGATCAGAATTTGCGCGGGGGCAAGGCTGAGCCCGCGCAAAACTGCCCGGCATTCACGCCGCCAGTCGCGCCCGCGCATCCGCGCGCAGCATATCCGCGCCCTTTTCCGCAATCATGATCGTCGGCGCATTGGTATTGGTGGAGGTCACCGCAGGCATGACCGAGGCATCAATCACCCGTAAGCCTTCAAGCCCATGCACGCGCAGCCTGTCATCCACAACCGACATCACATCCGGCCCCATGCGGCAGGAACAGGAAGCATGGAACACCGTGCTGCCAATCTGGCGCGCGTAGTGCAGCCATTCCTCATCTGTCTGCACTTCCGGCCCTGGCATGGATTCCGCCACCATGAAGCGTTGCAGCGCGGGCTTGCTGAACCATTCACGCATCATGCGAAGCCCCGCGACAATGCTGCGCTGGTCGCGGTCTTCCGCGAGGTAATTCGGATTGATAATGGGCTGGTCACGCGGATCGGCACTGCGCGCCTTGATGAAGCCGCGGCTTTCCGGACGCATTTGCCAAACGCCGGCGGTCATGCCTGGCCTGCTATCAAGCACCCGTGTCGCACCGGGTGCATAGCTCGCGGATGCAAATAGCGCCTGCATATCGGGTGTGGCACTTTCCGGCAAAGCCTTGAAGGAAGCTGCAAGAAGGGATGCCGCATAGGTCAAGACCCCGCGCCCCAAGACAGCGAATTTGAGTACCTCACCGGCCAGCCGCAGGCCGCGCGTGCGTTCATTCAGCGTCGCCACATCCTTTACTACGGCCTGTACGCGCACCAGGAAATGATCCTGAAAATTCCGTCCCACACCGCGCAATTCATGCTGCACAGGAATACCAAGTGCGGCCAGATGCTCGGCATCTCCCACACCGGAAAGTTGCAGGATATGCGGCGAACCAATGGCGCCGGCGGAAAGGATCACCTCCACCGCCGCATCGGCACGTTCAGTGACACCAGCGCGGGAAAACTCCACCCCCACGGCGCGCTTGCCTTCAAAGACCACGCGATGCACCAGCGCGTTCGTCACCACACGCAGATTGGGCCGGCCCATGGCCGGGCGCAGATAGGTTCGCGCGGCGCTTGCGCGAAACCGCCCACCGCGGGTTTGCTGCACCCAGCCAATATGATCGCCAAGCCCATGCGGCAGATCGTTCAAATCATCGCGGTAATCCCAGCCCATTTGCTGGCCCGCTTCAATCGCGGCCTGGCACAATTCGGGCTGGTCCTGTGATGGCGAGGTATAAAGCAAGCCATCCTTGCTATGCGCCGCCTTATCCGGGCCTTGCCATTTCTCGGACTTGTTGAAGTAAGGCAGTACATCGCCTGAAGACCAGCCGCGATTTCCAAGCTGCGCCCAGTGATCATAATCTTCCGGCTGAGACCGGATATAGATCATGCCATTGATCGAACTTGATCCACCAAGCACCCGGCCGCGCGGGTAATTGATTTCGCGCCCATTCAACCCGGAATTGCGATCCGCCTTGAAGCCCCAAGTCAGCGTCGGGTGATCGAGCAATTTCATATAGCCGGCGGGGATATGGATCAGCGGGTTCCAATCCTTGCCGCCCGCTTCAATCAGCAACACCTGATTGCCTGGGTCTTCAGAAAGGCGATTGGCCAGCACGCAACCGGCCGAACCACCACCAACAATAACGTAATCAGCCTTCATCGCGCTTCCCCTTTGAAAAGCATGATAGGCGAAGTGCGCGTATTTCAAAGCCCCCTTTTTGGCTTGCATCGGGCGCTGATCCTGGCAAGCTTCCGGCAAGCACCGCAGACAAGGCGTGGCGATGCAGAAGGAAGCTAAGATGCGCAAATGGTTCACGCTGACCCTGACGGCTTTGGCCTTGTTGGTCACATCCCCTGTAAGCCAGGCCCAGAATTGGCCTGCTCAGCCTATCACGCTCATCAATGGCTTTCCGCCAGGTGGCGGCGCTGATATCCTGGCACGCCTATTTGCTGAAAAGCTCCGCGATGCGCTGGGCCAACCGGTCACGGTGGAAAACCGCACCGGCGCCAATGGGCTGATCGCCGCTGGCACGGTCGCTGCCGCGCGGCCAGATGGCTATACGCTACTGCTGCAAACCATGAGCATCGCCGCGACGTCAGTCGTGATGCCGGGTGTCACGCTGAACTTCAACCCAGATCGGGATTTGGCGCAAAGTGTTATCATCGCAGGCTTGGATAATCTGCTTTATGTCTCAGCCAAAACACCCTTCACCACGGTGCAGGAGGTCATTGATTATGCGCGCGCCAATCCCGATAAGCTGACCTACGGTTCTTCGGGCGTTGGCAGTTCCTATCAGCTTTGGGCCGCGCAATTCACGAATATGGCCGGCATTCGCATGGTGCATGTCCCCTTTCGCGGTGGCCCGCCCGCCATCGCGGAAATCATCGCCGGGCGCGTGGATATGATGTTCGGCAATCTCGCGGAAATCCTGCCGCATATCCGTTCAGGCGCGGTGCGGCCGATTGCCTTCACCAGCATGCCGCCCTCACCCGTGCTGCCGGGCGTGCCCACCATTGCCGCTTCCGGCCTGCCG
>CAMCEP010000348.1 GCA_945873675.1 Asaia bogorensis | reverse complement strand
CCCTCAAAGTTCACCGAAAGCAGCGCGTCCTTGCGCTGCACCAATTGGCTGTCATCGCCGCTGGTCACCGCCAGGAACCAGGGGAATTCCGCCCGATTGCCGCGCGTGGCGGGGCCGCGTTCCACATCCATCAGGACCGAGACCTTCACCTCAACCCCGCCGCCCCGGACGTAATCACAAGATGCATCCACCCCCGCGATCCGGCCATCCACCAGCATCGCGGCCAAATCCGGCGGCGCGCCGGGCCGGAAGCGGGTCAGATCCGCTCCATCAGCCAGGATCGTCACCCTTGGGCAGGGTGCCAGCACCTGCTCCTTGGTGGACGAACCGCAAGCCGCGACCAGCCCCGCCAGAACCAGAACCCCGAAGCGACGCATGCCGAAACCCCCTTTGACCCGAACGGGCTGCGGGCTACTCTGACCATTCTTCGCGTCGCGCCGCAACCCGTGGCCGACCCCATTCGATGGACCCCGCGCCCATGGCCTCTGCCAAGCCGCCCCTGAACCTTCTGCTCGCTGGCCCCCGCGGCTTCTGCGCCGGCGTGGACCGCGCCATCAAGATTGTGGAGGAAGCGCTGAAACGCCACGGCGCCCCGGTCTATGTACGGCATGAAATCGTCCATAACCGCTTCGTGGTCGAAAGCCTCGAAAAACAGGGCGCGATCTTTGTGGAAGAGCTCAGCGAAATCCCGAATGACGGCCAGCCGGTGGTGTTTTCCGCCCATGGCGTGCCGAAATCTGTTCCCGCCGAGGCAGCGCAGCGCATGATGTTTGCCCTTGATGCGACCTGCCCGCTGGTGAGCAAGGTGCATCGTGAAGCCGAACGCCATCATGAACATGGCCGCCATCTTTTCCTGATTGGCCATGCCGGCCACCCGGAAGTGATCGGCACCATGGGCCAATTGCCCGAAGGTGCCGTGACTTTGGTGCAGGATGCGGATGATGCGCGGAGCGTGATACCGCCTGCAGGTGCGACGCTTGCCTTCACCACGCAGACCACGCTTTCGGTAGATGACACGGCGGAAATCATCGGCATCCTGCAACAGCGCTTCCCCGATATCCGAGGCCCCGCAAAGGAAGATATCTGCTACGCCACCACGAATCGCCAGGCGGCGGTGAAGGCCATTGCCGCGCGGTCCGATCTGGTGGTGGTGGTGGGCGCGCCCAATTCATCCAATAGCCAGCGCCTGCGCGAAGTGGCGGAACGTAGCGGCGCCGGCCGCGCGGTGATGGTGCAGCGCGGCGCCGATCTTGATCTTTCCCTTGTGCAGGGCTGCAAGACCGTGGGGGTAACGGCCGGCGCCAGTGCGCCCGAAGTGCTGGTGGAAGAAGTGATTGCGCGCCTGCGTGAAGCCTATTCCCTGGAAGTCGAGGAAGTGGTGGTGGCGGTGGAACAGATCACCTTCCGCCTGCCGCGCGGGCTCGCCGCCCAATAATGGCTGTTTATACTGAGGTTTCGGATGAGGCGTTGCGCGCCTTCCTGGCCGATTACGCGCTTGGTGAATTGCTGGCCTTTCGCGGCATTGCGGAAGGTGTCGAGAATTCCAACTACGCGCTGAAAACCGACGCCGGCGATTTCATCCTAACGCTGTATGAAAAGCGTGTGGACCCTGCTGAACTGCCGTATTTTCTTGGCCTGATGGAACATTTGGCGTCGCGTGGCATGGCCTGCCCCACGCCGGTGCATGGGCAGGATGGCGCGGCCTTGCGGGAATTGGCGGGGCGGCCGGCGGCGATTGTCACCTTCCTGCCCGGAATCTGGCCGCGCCGTGTGCGGCCAGAACATTGCGCGCCGCTTGGCGGGGCCTTGGCAGAAATGCATTTGGCCGGGGCAGGGTTCGCGCTCAGCCGGCCCAACGCACTCGGCCCCAAGGGCTGGGCGCCGCTTTTGGATGGCTGCCGCGCCCGTGGAGATGAGGTGCAGCCCGGCCTGATTGCGGAACTGGATGCGGCACTCACCGGCATTCTGGCCGCCTGGCCGGCCGAGGGCAGCCTGCCGATCGGGCAAATCCACGCCGATCTTTTTCCCGATAATGCCTTTTTCCTGCCCGGGCAGGATGGCCAGCCGCGCATGTCCGGCGTGATTGATTTCTATTTCGCCTGCACGGATCTTTTCGCCTATGACATCGCCGTCTGCCTGAATGCCTGGTGCTTTGAGCCGGATTATTCCTTCAACGTGACGCGCGCGCGCGCCATGCTTGCCGCCTATCGCGCCATCCGCCCGCTGTCAGATGCTGAATTGGCCGCCCTTCCCGTGCTGTGCCGCGGTGCGGCGCTGCGCTTTCTGCTGACCCGGCTGTATGACTGGACCCACACGCCCGAAGGCGCGCTGGTGACGCGGAAGGACCCGATGGAATATCTGCGGAAACTACGCTTCTTCAGCGGCGCCGAAACGCTTTCGGCCTTTGGCCTGTGACCGACAGCGCCGACCCGCGCCCCTTGGTCGAGATTTGGACCGATGGCGGCTGCAAACCCAACCCCGGCCCCGGCGGCTGGGCCGCCATTCTGCGCTTTGGCGAGCATGAGCGGGAGCTTTCGGGGAATGAGGCCGAGACCACCAATAACCGCATGGAATTGACCGCGGCGCTGAAAGCGCTTGAGGCACTGAAAAAACCCTGCCGCGTGGCCTTGCATACGGATAGCGAATATCTGCGCAACGGCATCAGCCGCTGGATCCATGGCTGGGTGCGCGCCAATTGGCGCAATGCGGCGAAGGAGCCGGTGAAGAATTTGGATTTGTGGCAGGGCATTCTGGCCGCCGCCAAACCGCATGAGATTGAATGGCGCTGGGTGCGCGGCCATGCCGGGGACCCGATGAATGAACGCGCCGATGCGCTGGCGACGGTGGCGCGGGATGCCGCTTCGAAGGGTTGAGCTTGCCCAAACCCGCTTGCCCCGACTATAGAAGCGTTCCGGCGCGGGCGTAGTTCAGAGGTAGAACGTCAGCTTCCCAAGCTGAATGTCGGGGGTTCGATTCCCCCCGCCCGCTCCACGCGGTTTTCCAAACATGAAATGTGTCGCGAAACCCTTGTTTTGGGTAGCGCATTTGGCGTGTTCAAAGCGGCAATGACACACTGGTCGGCGGCGCCGGTGATGACATCATCCTTGTCGGCACCACCACACTCGCCGACATCTACGCGCTATTCGCCATCTGAACCGGCCAAGTGCACTCAGGAAGCAGAACCGAAGGGGCTTAGATATTCAAGTTTTTCGTAGCCATTTGCAAAATGGCATCCCCTCTGCATCACCAACCAAGGCGTATTGAAAATCCTGGTACCTCATTTTTGGACTTGCCGTCAAAGCGCCGCCGCAGACGTTTGAATCCAATCAAGGCGTGATCCCCGCCGAGGGATGAAGCGACA
>CAMCEP010000347.1 GCA_945873675.1 Asaia bogorensis | reverse complement strand
TCACCATCGAAAGCACCCTGCCGCGCGCGCGCATAACGGGCATTGAAACCGGTTGCATCTGCATCCGGCCGCGCCTGGGCTTCCAGATCGGCCTTGGCATTGGCGATCATCTCATCGCTGTAAGGCACACCCACCACACGGAGTGCGCGCAGATGATCCGCCACGCGTTCATAATCCAACGGCCGATCAAGAAAGGAATAGGGCGGCATGATGGAAGCCGGCACCACGGCGCGCGGTGAGCGCAAATGCGCCGCATGCCAATCATCCGAATAACGACCACCAACACGCGCCAGATCAGGCCCGGTGCGCTTGGAGCCCCATTGGAATGGGTGGTCATACATGCTTTCCGCCGCCAGGCTGAAATGGCCGTAGCGTTCCAATTCATCACGGAAAGGGCGCACCATTTGGCTATGGCACAGATAGCAACCTTCGCGGACATAGATATTGCGCCCCATTTGCTCTAGTGGTGTGTAGGGCCGCATGCCCTGCACGCGTTCGATGGTGGTTTCCACTGCAAAAAGCGGCACAATCTGCACCAGACCGCCAATGGAAACCGTGAGCAGCGTCAGCACACCCATCAGGACAACATTGCGTTCAATAACGCCGTGATCACGAAGCCAGCGGAACATTTGCCAATCCTCCTTCTATTCCGCCGCGACGGCATGGGCAGGGGCAAAGCGCGGCGCAGGTTCCGCGGCTTCCCCTTCAGTGACGGTCTTCCACAAATTGAAGGCCATGATCAGCGCACCGGTCAGGTAGAAGACACCGCCGAGTGCGCGGATGACGTAATAGGGATGCATGGCTTCCACCGTTTCAACGAAGGAATATTGCAGGAAGCCGAGTTCATCAAAGGCGCGCCACATCAGGCCCTGCATGATGCCCGATACCCACATGGCGGTGATGTAGAACACGATGCCAAGCGTCGCGATCCAGAAATGCCAGGAAATCAGGCGTTCGCTCCAGATCGCTTTCTTCCGCCAAAGCACAGGGAAAAGATAGTAAAGCGCGCCGAAGGTGATGAAGCCAACCCAACCCATGGCACCGGAATGCACATGGCCGATGGTCCAATCCGTGTAATGCGAAAGACCATTGACGGCCTTGATGGACATGACCGGCCCTTCAAAGGTGGACATGCCATAAAAGCCCACCGCCGCCACGCTAAAGCGCAGCGCCGGGTTGGTGCGGAGTTTGTCCCAAGCGCCAGAGAGCGTCATGAGGCCATTGATCATACCCCCCCAGGACGGCATCCACAGCATGACGGAAAACACCATGCCAAGCGTCTGCGCCCAATCGGGCAGCGCGGTGTAATGCAGATGGTGCGGGCCAGCCCAGATGTACAGAAAAATCAAGGTCCAGAAATGGATGATCGAAAGCCGATAGGAATAAACCGGCCGATCCGCCTGCTTCGGGATCAGGTAATACATCATCCCCAAAAAGCCCGCGGTCAGGAAGAAGCCCACAGCATTATGGCCATACCACCATTGGATCATGGCCCCCTGCACACCCGGCGTGGCGGAATAGGAATGCGATGACCCAAGGCTGATGGGAATTGAGATATTATTGCCGATATGGAGCAAAGCTACGGTGATGATGAAGGCCAGGAAGAACCAATTTGCCACATAGATATGCGGTTCTTCGCGGCGCGTGATCGTGCCGCCAAAGGCGATAAGGTAGAAAACCCAAACCACCGTCAGCCACACATCCACATACCATTCCGGTTCGGCATATTCCTTGCCCTGAGTGATACCCAGCACATAGCCAAGTGCAGCCATGACAATGAAGAATTGATAGCCCCAGAACAGGAACCACCCCATATCATCGCCGCCAAACAGCCTGGCGCGGCAGGTGCGCTGCACGATAAACAGGCTGGTCAGGAACAGCGCATTGCCGCCAAAGGCGAAGATAACCGCGCTGGTATGCACTGGGCGCAATCGCCCAAAGCTGGTCCATTCCAGATCAAGATTGAGCGATGGAAAAGCGAGTTGCAGCGCGATGACAACACCCACCAGAAATCCCACCACGCCCCAGAAGGCGGTGGCGATGGCGAAGGCGCGGATCGGGCCCTCTACAAAGACGGGCTGATCCCCGGGCGCAACGCGCGCCGTGGCGGCAATGGCGGCCATATCTAGTCTCCCTCAAGACGCAGGACTCGAAACGGCCGCGTCGAGGGGCAGAAAAGAACCAGGCGCATGGCGCGTCCTTGATCAAGATCAATTTCGCCATGAATCGCTGCGCTAAATTACAGGTCCAATCGCCTGGGCCTTCAGCCCATGGGCAAGCGGAGGAAGCTTTCATGCCAAGCGATGCAGCCATTGCGCCGCGCCGGCTCACTATTCGGAAGGTCTCGCCCGACCGTCCCTGGGTCTGGCTGAATGCTGGCTGGCGCGATCTGATGGCGAACCCAAGGATTGGCTTTTTCTATGGTGGCGCCTTGGCCGCCGCTGGGTGGATGCTGATCCTAATCCTGCTTGGCGTACGCTCGGCCTGGGTTATCCTGCCTGCCTCGGCGGGGTTTTTCATGATCGCCCCCTTACTCGCGACTGGGCTTTATGAGGCAAGTCGGCTCCGCGCTGAGGGCAAGCCGGTGACCTTCAAGGCCTGCCTTGGTGGCTTCACGCGCAATGGCCAGCAGCTTGCTTTCCTGGGCGTTGTGCTGGTGATCCTGCATTTATTCTGGGTGCGCGTCGCCGCGCTGATTTTCATGCTGATGTTCGGCATCAATTTCACGCCAAGCCTGGAAGATTTACCGATGGCCATGTTGCGGTCCGACATGCTGCTGCCGTTTTTGATTGTTGGCACCGGCGCGGGCGCCGTCCTGGCGGCGGTAGCGTTTTCAATCTCCGCAATTTCCATTCCCATGCTGGTGGATCGCGATGTCTCGGCCATGGAAGCGATTGTGCTTTCCATACGCGCGGTGCTGACCAATCCGGGTGCCATGATCTTCTGGGCCGGGCTGATCGTAGTGTTTACCGCCTTTGCGATGGTGCCCTTCTTCCTGGGCCTGGCACTTGTGGTGCCGCTGATCGGGCATGCCACCTGGCACGCCTATAAGGATTTGGTCGTCGAAGCCTGATCAGGGCCGCATGGTGAGTGCGGCCATGCCACTGCCGCGCAAGGGTTCCGCAAGCCGCGCAAAATCACACAGCAGTGGGCGGGTTTCGCGCGGGTCTATGATTTCCTCGACCCAGAAAGCCTCGGCGGTGCGGAAGGGGGAGCGCAGCTTCTGCAAGCGTTCGTCAATTTCGGCGATTTTTGCGACCGGGTCCGTGGCCGCATTCACTTCCGCCGCATAGGCGGCCTCAATCCCGCCTTCCAAAGGCAAAGACCCCCAGCGCCCGGATGGCCAAGCATAGCGGATGGAATAGCGCCC
>CAMCEP010000346.1 GCA_945873675.1 Asaia bogorensis | reverse complement strand
ACCGCGACCACAATCATTTCGCGTTCTGCCTTGGAAATCCCTTCAGATTTATCCATCAGCGTATCGTGATACGCCATGAAGGCGCGGAATTCTGTGGGGCGATGCGCCAGCATCAGAAAGACATTCGGGATGAAACCGGATTTTTCCTGAACGGTCAGGATGCGCGCGCGGATATCTTCCGGCAGGGTGGCGATATCGGGAATGGGGGTGCGGGCAATCTGTGGCTTGGTCATGTCGGGTCTGTCCTAGCATGGCGTGATCCACCTCAGCAGATCACGCCCTTCCTGGTTTTGGAAGCCTGACCAGCACCCAGCCCAGCAGCTTCGCAGACCAACCCCCTCAATTATCCATTTTCAACGCGGCAATGAAGGCGCTTTGCGGGATTTCCACCTTGCCGAATTGGCGCATGCGCTTTTTGCCTTCCTTCTGCTTGTCCAGAAGTTTGCGCTTGCGGGATATGTCGCCACCATAGCACTTCGCCGTCACATCCTTGGAAAGGGCAGAAATGGTCTCACGCGCAATCACGCGCCCGCCAATCGCTGCCTGGATGGGGATTTTGAATAATTGGCGCGGGATCAATTCCTTCAGCTTTTCACAAATCTGCCGTCCGCGCCGTTCCGCTTGCGCGCGATGGGCCATGAAGGACAGCGCATCCACCGGTTCGTTATTCACCAGGATGGAAATCTTCACCAAATCGCCTTCTTCATAGCCATCCATCTGGTAATCGAAGGAAGCATAACCACGCGATACTGACTTCAGCCGATCATAGAAATCGAACACCACCTCATTCAACGGTATCCGATAGACCAGCATGGCGCGGGCGCCGACATAGGTCAGCTCCACCTGCTGCCCGCGGCGTTCATTGCACAGCGCCAAAACAGAACCGAGGTAATCATCGGGCAACATGATCGTCGCCTTGATCCATGGTTCTTCGATATGATCCAGCACGCTGCCATCAGGCATATCGGCAGGGTTGTGCAGTTCGAACATTTCGCCATTCGTCTGATGGATTTTGTACACAACCGAAGGGGCGGTCGCGATCAAATCCAGATCAAATTCGCGCGATAATCTTTCCTGCACGATTTCCAGATGCAAAAGGCCGAGGAAGCCGCAGCGAAAACCAAAGCCAAGCGCGGCGCTAGTTTCCGTCTCATAATGGAAAGACGAGTCATTTAGTCGCAACCTGCCAAGCGATTCACGCAGCTTTTCGAAATCATCAGCATCCACCGGGTAAAGCCCGCACCACACCACGGGGATGGAGGGTTTGAAGCCGGCCAAAGCCTCAGTCGCCGGGTTGCGATCATCCGTGATGGTATCACCAACATTGGTATCGGCCACGGTTTTGATCGCGGCCGTCAGGTAGCCCATTTCACCCGGGCCGAGGCTTTCCATCGGCTCCAGCTTTGGGTTGAAGATACCCACTTGTTCAATGGTATGGACAGAACCGGATGACATCATCCGAATGCGCTGGCCCTTGCGCAAATGGCCATCCTTCACGCGCACCAGAATGATCACGCCCAGATAGGCATCATACCAGCTATCAACCAGCAGCGCCTTGGTGGTGGCAGATGCATCGCCTGTGGGTGGTGGCAAGCGCGTAACAATGGCTTCCAGCACGCCTTCAATATTCAGCCCCGTCTTGGCACTGATCATCACGGCGTCTGATGCATCAAGGCCAATCACATCTTCAATCTGCTGCTTCACGCGGTCCGGTTCAGCCGCCGGCAGGTCGATCTTGTTCAGCACCGGCACAATCTCATGCCCCGCATCAATCGCCTGATAGACATTGGCGAGTGTTTGCGCCTCAACGCCCTGGGACGCATCCACCACCAGGAGCGAACCTTCACAAGCGGCGAGCGACCGGCTGACTTCATAGGCGAAGTCCACATGGCCAGGTGTGTCCATCAGGTTCAGCACATAGGTTTTGCCATCCTTGGCCGGGTAGGTCAGGCGGACAGTCTGCGCTTTGATGGTGATGCCGCGCTCCCGCTCCAGCTCCATATTATCCAGGACCTGTTCCTTCATTTCGCGCGCAGTCAGCGCGCCGGTCTGCTGGATCAGCCGGTCAGCAAGCGTGGATTTCCCGTGATCAATATGGGCGATGATCGAGAAATTGCGGATCAGCGAAAGCGGCGTGTCAGTCATGATGGTCCCGGGGGTGCGGGCGCGGAGTAGCGCCTGCCTTTTCAAAGGCGGAGATAAGGCAGCAGGGCCGGAAGTCAAACGCCAACTTTACTGGGGCCGAGGCAATAATGGTGCGAGACGCCACATGGCGATGGCCCCAAGCAGCGGCCCGATGCCCAGCAAGGCAAAACCCGCCGACATGCCAAGCATTTCCATCGCGCGGGGCAAGGCCCAGATCGTCCCCGCCGTCAGTAAAAAGCCAAGCGCGGTCTGCACCGTCAGCATGGTGCCGACGTAATCGGGTGGCGAAAGGCTGACGATACAGGCGGAAAACTGCGCGGAATCAGCCACCACGGTCAGGCCCCAGATGAAGGCAATCACCAGCGCCAGCAGCGGCCAGGCGCTGGCTGGGCCGATAAGCAGGGCACAAGAACCCGAAGCCAGCATACATGCCCCCGCCACCTTGGCCCGATTCCATCGGTCCGCGGCCAGCCCCGCCAGGATGCAGCCCAAGGCGCCAGCAGCCACCACGGCGAAAACCCAGGGGCCAATGGCCGGGCTTTCCAGCACGGCTGCCAGGAACACCCCAATCCAGGCCCACATGGCATAGAGTTCCCACATATGGCCAAGATAACCGAGATTGGCCAAGCGAAGCCCCTTATTGCGCCAGGCTTCCAGCATCTGCGCTGGGCGAAAGGGTGGCCGGGCGCCAAGCAAAGGCCCCGGCTGAAACCCGAGAATCAGCACGCCACCAAGCCCCGCCAGCACCCCTGCCCCGGCATAGGCCGCGCGCCAATCCAAGGCGCCAACCAAAGACGGCAGCACATGGGGCAGCGCTGAACCGAGCGTCACCGCGCCAACCACCAACCCGATCAGCAAGCCGAGATCGCCCTTCGCCCAGGAAGCGGCGAGCTTCATCCCCACCGGATAAACCCCCGCCATGGCTGCACCCGCGATGAAGCGCAGCAGCAGCGCCATATCGCCCGCTGGCGCCACCAGGGTTTGCGCCAGCGTCGCCGCCGCCGCCAGCCATGCGCAGCCCAAGAACAGCCAACGCGCCGGCCAACGATCGGCAAGGGAGAACACCGCACTCAGCAAAGTGCCAAAGACAAAACCCAATTGGACGCAGGCGGTCAGCCAGGCGGCGCGGCTTGGCGCAATCAGCCCGTCCGCCAGCAGCGCCGGTACAGCAGCGGTGCCGGCAAACCAGACGGACAGCGTCAGCACAATCGCCCCCACCAACAGCGC
>CAMCEP010000345.1 GCA_945873675.1 Asaia bogorensis | reverse complement strand
TATGAAGTCGCGCGGCTGCATAGCCTGCCGGAATGGCGCAGTATGCTGACGCAAGGTTTTACGGGCACGCAGCGCATTGAGATGCATCTGGCCCCGCCGATCCTGACCAAGCTGAACCCGGATACGGGCTTGCCCGTGAAACAGGAATTTGGCCCCTGGATGCTGAAGGCGATGGGCTTGCTGCGTCACGGTAAACTCCTGCGCGGTACTTGGCTTGATCCTTTCGCGCGCACCACCGAAAGGCGCGAAGAACGCGCGCTGCCGGGCGAGTATCGCGCCGGGCTGGAAGCGCTGCTGTCCAAACTCTCGCCCGAAACCCATGGCGTAATCTGTGATTGGGCAGAAGCCGCCGCCGGCATCAAGGGTTTTGGCCATGTAAAGGCGCGTAACCTTACCGCGACGCGTGCGCGCATGGCCGATATCGCCAAGGGGATTTCGGCATGAGCGCTGTTGCCTTCGACCTGCCGGAAGAAACCCTCGCGCTGCAATCCGTAGCGCGGGATTTCGCCCGCGATGTGTTGGCCCCCAAAGCCCTGCAGTGGGACCGTGAACAGCATTTCCCCGTGGCAGAAATGCGCGAAGCGGCAGCGCTTGGCATGGCAGCGCTTTATGTGCGGGAAGAATCGGGTGGCGCGGGCCTGACGCGCCTGGATGCGGCGGTGGTGTTTGAAGCGCTTGCGACCGGTTGCCCCACCATCAGCGCCTTCATGTCCATCCACAATATGGTCGCCTGGATGATTGACCGCTTCGGCAATGATGCGCAGCGCAGCACCTGGTTGCCGAAGCTGATCACCATGGAAGCGATTGCATCCTATTGCCTGACAGAACCAGGTTCCGGCAGCGATGCGGCGGCGCTGAAGGCGCGCGCAACGCGCGACAATCAGGGCTATGTGCTGAATGGCACCAAGCAGTTCATCTCCGGCGCTGGCGCGTCTGACCTATACCTGACCATGCTGCGCACCGGTGGCGATGGGCCGGGTGGTGTCTCCGCGCTTCTGATCCCGAAGGAAACGCCCGGGCTTTCCTTCGGCGCCAATGAACGCAAAATGGGTTGGAATGCGCAGCCCACGCGGCAGGTGATTTTCGAAGATGCGCGCGTTGGCGCTGAAGCCTTGCTTGGCGCGGAAGGGCAGGGCTTCCGCTTCGCCATGGCGGGGTTGGATGGTGGGCGCTTGAATATCGCGGCTTGTTCCTTGGGGGGCGCGGAAGCCGCTTTGGATATTGCGCTTCGCTATACGCAAGAACGCCGCGCCTTCGGCAAGGCGATCAGTGATTTTCAGAATACGCAATTCAAGCTTGCTGATATGCGCATTGAATTGGAAGCGGCGCGCGCTTTGCTTTGGCGCGCCTGCGCCAAGCTTGATGCGGGTGAACCAGACGCCACCATGTTCTGCGCCATGGCCAAGCGCTTCGTGACCGATACCGCATCACGCGTTGCGGATGATGCGCTGCAATTGCTGGGCGGTTATGGCTATCTGGCGGAATATGGCATCGAGAAGATTGTCCGCGATCTCCGCGTGCATCGGATTTTGGAAGGCACGAATGAGATCATGCGCCTGATTGTGGCGCGGAAGATGCTTGGCGGCTGAAGGCGCCTCACGCGCGGTGCCCGCGCAACCAGGCCAGCGTGCCGCGAAGCCCCGCCAAATCAGCGCGCAGTTTTTTAAACCGTAGCGTCAGCCCATGCCCCAAAGCCTTGGATGCGTGGTGCCACACCCGCGCCCAGGCTTCGCGCCGCGCCGCCGCGCTACCCCGCATCAGCGCCATGTAATGCAGCCGGCTCCAGGCCAGATGCCGCGCCTTGAAGGCAGAAAGCGCTTGCGATGGCGCGGAAGAACCGCCGCCCGCGTGATGCATCACCGCATCCGGCACCAGCACCAGGCTGCGCCCCTTGGCGCGGGCGGCGGCGCAAATCGCGTCATCCTCATAAAACAGGAAGAAGGCTTCATCGAAGCGCAGCCCATCGGACGCCCGCAGCAACATGCAAGCGCCGGAGAGGAATTCCGCGCATAACGGCCCCTCCGGCCATGGCTCGGCGCCGCGTTTGCGCGAAAGCTTGCGCCGATGGAGTTGCTCCACATCCCAGGATCGCACCCGCGCCCCGTCTTCATCGCAAAGCATGGGCGCCAGAATGGCCGCATCGGGAAAGGCATCTGCGGCGGCGACAAGCCGCGCAATCGCCGCCGCATCCAGCCGCGTATCGGGGTTGGCGAGCAGCACGAATTCCTTCTCTGCCGCCGCCATGCCGATATTACAGCCTGCCCCAAAGCCTAAATTGGCGGTATTGCGGATCACGCGCGCGCCGGCCGCTTCCGCCACCGCCGCGCTGTCATCGCGGCTCGCATTATCCACCACAATCACGCCAAGGCCGGGCGGCATGCTCCCCAGCATCCCGCGCAAGGCGGCCGCACTGTTATAGGCGACCGTGACAACGCAAAGGCGTGCCAAGGCAAAGGAAGTATTCAGCCCTTCAAGCCCCGCAACCCAGCACAAATGCGTTCCACCTGCGCATCGGTCAATTCCGGATACATGGGAACACTCATCACCTCCTGCGCGGCATCCGCGGTCTCCGCGCAGCCTGCGGGGCCAAGCGGCACGCGGCCCTGATAGGCGGGCTGTAGATGCACCGGCACCGGGTAGTGAATGCCCGTGCCAATGCCTTGTTCCTTCAGCTTCGCCTGCACCGCGGCACGATCCGGCACGCGCAGCACATATTGATGGAAGACATGCTCTGCCCCTGCGCGGCGCTGCGGCGGCGCATAGGGACCACCTGCGAGTGCGGCATCATAGGCAGCCGCAATCGCGCGGCGGCGTTCATTGCCGGCATCAAGCGCCGTCAGCTTCACACGCAGAATGGCGGCTTGCACCTCATCAAGGCGCGAATTCACGCCCACCATGTCGCTGATATAGCGTTCCTTCCAGCCATATTGCCGAATGGCCGCGATGCGATCCGCCAGTTCGTCGTCATTCGTCGCCAGCACGCCGCCATCGCCAAGCGCGCCAAGATTCTTGGTGGGGTAAAGGCTGAAGGCGGAAGCCGTGCCAAGCGTGCCAAGCTTCGCACCATTCAGCGTCGCGCCATGGCATTGCGCGCAATCTTCAATCAGGGCGATCCCCGCCGCACGGGTTGCCGCCAGCATTGGTTCCAGATCGCAAGCCTGGCCATAGATATGCACCGGGATCACGGCGCGGAGAGGCGGCAGGCCGGGCGGCGGATGGTCCATCACGCTCAGCAGCTCATCCGGATCCATGGTGTAGGTATCGGGATCAATATCCAGCAACAGCGGCGTCGCGCCCACCATTTCAATCGCAGAGACCGTTGCAACGGCCGTGTGGGACACGGTTGCGACACTCATCCCGGGGCCAATGCCAAGCCC
>CAMCEP010000344.1 GCA_945873675.1 Asaia bogorensis | reverse complement strand
CCCCAAGCCCGCAAATCACGCCGGTCGCGGCCTTGGAAATGAAACTGTGATGCCGGAATTCCTCCCGGCGATGGATATTCGTGATATGCACTTCAATCACTGGCACACCAACGGCCAAAAGCGCGTCCATGACGGCGATGGACGTAGTGGTATAGCCCGCCGGATTCATGATGATGCCGGCAGCGCGCCCGCGGCATTCCTGCACCCAGGTCACCAATTCGCCTTCGCTATTGGTCTGGCGGAAATCAATGGCGAGGCCAAGCTCATCCGCCACTTCGGCGCAAAGCGCTTCCACATCATCCAGGGTGGAGGTGCCGTATTTCTCGGGCTCTCGCACGCCAAGCATGTTCAGGTTCGGGCCGTTCAGCACGGCGATCAAAGGCGGGGTCACGGCGCTTCCCTTGCGGATTGAACGAGCATTTGCGCTAGCACGGGGGGTCCAAGCCGGGCAAGCGGGGCTGGCGCTTGCCCTTCCGCCGCTGCCCCGCCACATTGGGCCCATGTCCGCCATCGCCATTTCCGTGAATGGAGAAACCCGCCAGATGCCCCAGGGCGCCACTGTGGCGGCGCTGCTGGCCGCCATTGGGCTGGATACGCGGAAAGTGGCGGTTGAGCGTAATGAGGAAATCGTGCCGCGTTCCACCTATGCCGATGTTGCCTTGGCCGAGGGCGATAGGCTTGAAATCGTTCACTTCATCGGGGGCGGCTGAGCATGTCTGACACGGATGATGATAGCTGGCAGGTGGCTGGCCAGCGCTTCCAATCCCGCCTGATCGTGGGCACGGGCCGCTACAAGGACCTGGACGAAACCGCTGCCGCGATCGAAGCCTCAGGGGCGGAAATCGTCACGGTGGCGGTACGCCGGGTCAATCTGTCGGACCCCAAGGCGCCGATGCTGCAGGATTATGTCTCCCCCAAGCGCTATACCTATCTGCCCAATACGGCCGGCTGCCACACCGCCAAGGATGCGGTGCGCACGCTCCGACTCGCCCGGGAAGCCGGTGGGTGGAATTTGGTGAAGCTGGAAGTGCTGGGCCCGGCGCCCTTCCTGTATCCCGATATGCGCGCGACCTTTGAAGCGGCCGAAGCGCTCATCTCCGATGGCTTTCAGGTCATGGTCTATTGCGCGGATGATCCGCTGGCGGCGAAGCGGCTGGAAGATATGGGCTGCGTTGCCATCATGCCCTTGGGCGCGCCGATTGGCTCCGGCATGGGGGTTGTGAACCCCTATATGATCAGCGCCATCAAGCGCGAAGCCAAGGTCCCAGTGCTGGTGGATGCGGGGATTGGCACGGCATCAGACGCTGCTTTGGCGATGGAGCTTGGCTGCGATGCCGTGTTGCTCAATTCCGCGATTGCCCACGCCAAACACCCCGTGCGCATGGCGCGAGCGATGAAGGCAGCGGTGGAAGCCGGGCGCCATGCCTTCCTTGCGGGGCGCATGCCGCGCAATTACAGCGCGGATGCATCAAGCCCCATGAGCGGGTTGATCAAAGGCTGAACTGCGCATTCCGCGGATTTCCGCTTCCAGCAGCGCAGGATCGGGCGCCGGCCACCAGCGCGCCGGCACGGCAATTGCCGCTTCCAACAGGCGCTTATAGTCGCCCTTGGGCACTTCCACCGCGCCAAAGCGCGCCAGATGCGCGGTCAGGAATTGCGTATCCAATAAAGTGAACCCGCCCAAGCGCAGCCGCGACACCAGCGCCACCAGTGCCACCTTGGAAGCATCGGTCACGCGAGAGAACATGCTCTCCCCAAAAAACGCGCCACCGATCCGCACGCCATAAAGCCCGCCGACAAGCGCGCCATCCTGCCAGACTTCAATGGAATGGGCCGCGCCCATCCGATGCAGCGCCGTGAAAAGGGTTTCGATTTCGTCATTGATCCAGGTATCGGCGCGCCTCGGCGCAGGTTCTGCGCAGCCCGCGATCACGGCGGCGAAATCCTGATCTGCCGTCACGCTGAAGCGCCCCGATAGCACCGTGCGGCGCAACCGCCGCGACAGGTGAAACCCGTGATCAAGCGGCAGAATGCCGCGCAGCGCCGGATCAAGCCAATGGAGCTTCTTGCTGCTTCGTCCCTCCGCCATGGGGAAAAGCCCAGCGCCATAGGCGCGCAGCATCAATTCGGGCGTGATTTCCAGCGGGCGGCGGCTCATTGGCGCCACCCCTGCGGCACAGGGCCTAAGGTGCTATTCTTCCTCATCCGCCGGCGCGATCGGCAGCGCGCTGCTTTCCTTATGCGTCACCAGCCCCACCAGGGTTTCCGTGCGCATCACGCCAGGCAAGGCGCGCAGCGTGCCATTGGTGAAGCTATCCACTGCCGCCAAATCCGGCAGGCGCAGCTTCACCTGATAGGACCAGCGCCCTGAAATGGCGTGGCATTCCAGCACAGCCTCATCCGCGGCCATAGCGGCGATGAAGCTTGCCTCGGCGCCTGATTGAAGCATGACAAATACCCAGGCGAGCTGCGGGCAGCCCACCGCCGCCGGGTTCAAATCCGCCCGCCAGCCGCGAATCGTGCCGCGTTCTTCCAGCCGCTTGACCCGCTCTGCGGTTGCTGAGACGGAAAGCCCCGCGACTTTCGCGAGTTCCGCAAGCCCTGCCGCGCCATTGCCTTGCAGTTCCAGCAGGATATTCCGGTCTATATCGTCCATAACGAGACTATATCCGGTAAAACCGGCAAATGGAATGAAAATCTTATCAAGGAACGACGCCCCCGGAATGATATCACGGCCTCTGCAATAGCTTTTGGGCTCAGGGTAGCCCAGGCGGACCCAAGCGGGGCATACTGGATTCGGAAAGAGAGGAGCCCCCCATGCCCGAAGGCCGCCTTGTAATCGGCACCAAGCGTTATTCATCCTGGTCCATGCGCGGCTGGCTTGCCGTGCATCTGGCTGGGCTGGATGTGGAGGAGGTGATGATCCCCCTTGCAGGTGGGGGCGGGACATCGGCACTAAAAACCGCAACGCCTGCCGGTCTGGTGCCCTTTCTGGAACATCGCGGCGCGCGGATTTGGGAAAGCCTCAGCATCTGCGAATATTGCGCCGAAATCGCGCCCCAGCTTTGGCCGGCTGATCGTGCGGCGCGTGCCCATGCGCGGTCCATCGCGGCTGAGATGCATGCCGGGTTTCGCAATCTGCGCATCGCCATGCCGATGAACCTTGGCCGCAGTTTCCCGGGCCGCGGCCGCACGCCGGAATCGCTTGCCGATATCGCGCGGGTGGAAGCGATCTGGGCGGAAGCCCTCTCTGCCCATGGCGGACCTTTCCTGATGGGCGCTGCATTCGGCGCGGTGGATGCGATGTATGCGCCGGTGGTGGCGCGCTTCATCACCTGGCAGCCAGAACTTTCCGCAACCACGCAGCGCTATATGGCGGCG
>CAMCEP010000343.1 GCA_945873675.1 Asaia bogorensis | reverse complement strand
AGCGTCCTCTTATTCCTAATCTGGGGGCCGTGAGTTCGAATCTCGCCGGGGACGTCACTTCCCTTTCCGGAGACATGCTCTCCGCAAAGCCTAGCCCAGGCGCCCATACCCGAACCGCCTTCGCTCGGCCGCCAACTCACGCCGCCGCTACTGCAGGCCGTTATCGTCCGCAACGCTCGGCTTATACCGCGCTACCCGCCTAGCAATTCCAATCAGATGACAAGCCCGGCGCTCGCTCAACCCGTAACAGTTCTGGGCATGGGCGACCGCATCACGCTTCGCGCAGGGCGTCACCTTTTCTTGAGGAGATGTCTTTCAAGACCGCGATATCTAGCATCGCCTTGGCCAAAAGCTTCTTCAGCTTGGCGTTCTCATCCTCCAGCGCACGAAGCCGCTTCGCCTCCGTCACTTCCGGGCCGCCAAACTTGGTATTCCACTTAATGAATGTTGCCTCGCTGATCCCGTGACGGCGGCAAACATCCGTCGCCACCGCACCCGCTTCCTGCTCCTTCAAAACACCGATGATCTGTTCATCGCTGAACCTGCTCCGTTTCATTCGTCCGTCCCCTTGAGAAACAGACTCTACCGAAAATTGGCAACATTTCAGGGAGTACGTCAGTGGGCGAATGTGAACCAGACATCCACCAGAGCCTTTTTTAGATTGATTGCGATCTGAAACATTTTCTTCATAAATTCTTCAACGATTCCGTACTGGTCAGCCTTTCTGGAAAAGTTAATTAAGTCTCACCTTCAGGAAGGGGGCTTCATATGTCGGGTCGCTTGGTGGGTTCGGTGCAATTCTCTGTCACCAATACAGGCCTTTCCGGAGGTTCTGCAGGTAGCGCAGAGTCTATTCTGCATGACGCTGCTCGGAATCTCCTTTTTGTACTGGGCCCGAATGGTGTGGATGCGTTGAATGCAACCACCGGCGCCCTTGCGTTTTCATTACCGAAATCCTTAGTCCAGGTTCAGGGTGGCGGAGCCAGCATGAGCCTTGGCAATGGCAACTCCATCGCCCTTTCAGGAAACACGCTTGCTGTTTCTTTTGACGGCCCAACCGCTGGCAGCAATGGTGCGGTCGCCCTGTTTGATGTGGCGACTGCTGGCACTGGTGCGACTTGGCGCGCGACGGCCAGTGTTGGTGCAGTGCCGGATATGCTGGTCTTTACGCCGGACGGGACATCAATTCTCGCTGCCATTGAAGGAGAGCCTGCGCCTGGTTACACGATTGACCCCGCTGGGGGCCTCGCGTTGATCAATGCCACCACCGGCGTTGCCACATTTTTCGGCTTTTCGGATTTCGATGCTCAGGCTGCCGCGCTGCGGAGCCAGGGTGTCAAGCTCACCTACGGGCTGCCCGGCACTACCAATGCACAAGCACTCCCCTCCCTGGATCTTGAGCCGGAATATATCACCATCTCCGGCAATCGCGCCTATGTGACACTGCAGGAAGCCAACGCCATTGGCATATTCGATCTGGGCACCCAGTCTTGGGTTTCCATTCTTCCGCTTGGCTTGATCAACCACAACACGGCAGGCAATGGCATTGACACGTCCGACCGAGATGGTGGCGCAATCATTCGGCAGGTTCCCCTCTCTGGCATGTTCATGCCGGATGCAATTGCAAGTTTTGTGCAGGGTGGCGTGACTTATCTTGTGACTGCCAATGAGGGTGATGCCCGTGAATATGGCGGCCAGTATAATGAAGCGGTACGCATAGCGGATCTGGTGCCAGCTTCAGGGTCAACGCCCCCTACGGGAATGCCCGCGCTTGACGCGGCTTTATTGTCCCAGATCCAGTTGCGCCGCGGCGATGCCGATCTTGGGCGGATAGACGTCAGCCGTTGGGTCGGCGATACCGATGGGGATGGTGATCTCGACCGGCTTCAGGTCTTCGGTGGGCGCGGCTTTGCGATTTGGGAAGTGGGCGGGACTTCAACCGCGCCGACACTGACGCTGAAATACAATTCCGGCCAATTGATTGATCAGATCATCGCAAGCCAGCTACCTGGTTCTTATGATGATGGTCGTTCAGACAATAAGGGTGCTGAACCTGAACAGATCACACTAGGGACCGTAGGCGGCACTGTTTATGCCTTTGTTGGCCTGGAACGCGCCAACGCGACCATGGCGTTTAGCATTGATGGCCCAACTAATGTAAATTTCGCCGGCATCATCAACCGTTCAGGTGACACGGCGCCAGAGGTCAGCACCTTCATCCCCGCAGCTGGAGGAAGCCCGGCAAGGCTTGCGGTTGCCAATGAAGTGAGCGGCACGACAACACTGTTCAATCTTGCCGCTGCACCCACGACGCCGTATCGGTTGCAAATCCTGCATGGTTCGGATTTTGAAGCCGGGCTTCTTGCTCCGCAACGCGCTGATCGCTTTGCCGCCATTGTGGATCGGCTGGAGGATCTTGAGGCAAACTCAATCACCCTCTCAGGCGGCGACAATTTCATCCCTGGCCCCTTTGCGGCTGCTGGTACCGATAATTCCGTGGTGCCCGTGTTGCGCGCTTATTGGGAACAGGCGCTGGGTTTAACGACCGGTGCCCTGTCCGGTCTGCATGGGAACACCCTTGCCACGGCGACATCGCCATTCTTTGCAACCGACATCGCGATCCTGAATGCCATTGGTATTCAGGCATCCGCGCTTGGCAATCATGATTTCGACCTTGGCACAAATCCGTTGAACGCTGCCGTTGATTTTGCTGCAGCTTCCGGCACATCACAAACAGCCCGCATCAGCAATATCGGTGCCCAGTTTCCCTATCTGTCGGCCAATCTGGATTTCTCATCGGACACCAATATCCGCGCCATTGTGACGTCAACCCTTCGCGAAGCATCCACATACGCGACCACGGGAGCGGGCACGGGTGGGGACTTGAGCAGCAACCAAAATATTACCAATGAAGCAGCCGATGCGCAGATCGCCCCATGGACCACCATTGTTGAGGGCGGTCAGACGATCGGTATCCTGGGCCTGACCACCCAGATTTTGGCGAGTATTTCGTCACCAGGCTTGACCCGTGTGCTTGATCCGAATGGTGATGGCGGCAGGGATAACATGGCGGAACTCGCCGCTATTCTGCAGCCCTATCTGGATCAAATGGCGGCGCAGGGTATCAATAAAATTGTTCTGCTCAGCCATTTGCAGCAGTATCAGAATGAACTCGCCCTGGCGCCATTGCTCCGTGGCGTTGATGTGATCATCTCGGCCGGCAGCCACGCCGTGTTCGCGGATGGGACAGATGCCCTGCACAGCGGCGATGTTGCCCGCGAAGCCTATCCTATCTTCAGAACTGGTGCCGATGGCAACCCGGTTGCGATCGTCAGCACTTCGGGCGAATACTCATATGTCGGGCGGCTTGTCGTGGATTTTGATGC
>CAMCEP010000342.1 GCA_945873675.1 Asaia bogorensis | reverse complement strand
GCGCTGGTTGGGCGCATGGCCTCGATCAGCCCAGCCGGGCGTTGCAGCGGCGGAAAGCCGCCGGGTTTGACGAATTCCTGCCAGCCGGTCGGCAGTGGCGCGAAGGAATGGCTTTCATGCAAAAAGCCGCCAATGGCGATGCGTGTCATCTTACTTGTCCTTTGCAATCCCAGCGGTGGCGAGCACCGCATCAGCCAGCACGCGCAAACCGGCTTCGGCCCAGGCGGGCGTGATGCTTTCCGCTTCATTATGGCTGATGCCGCCATGGCAGGGGCAGAAAATCATCGCTGCCGGCACGCGCCGTGCGACATAAACTGCATCATGCCCAATGCCCGTTGGCATATCCATATGCGGCAGGCCAAGCCGAGACGCCGCATCGCGCACGCGCCCGACCAGCGCATCATCAAAAGGTGTCAAAGGCGATTGCCAGAAATCAGCGATGGTGATGGCCACACCCCGCGCGGCGGATAGTTCCGCCGCCTTGGTGCGAATCTCCGCCCCCATGCGGGCGAGCAATTCCGGGTCACCATGGCGCGTATCAATGCTGAACCAGATGCGCGATGGCGCGATATTGCGGCTATCGGGATAGACCGTGAGCCGCCCAACCGTGGCGCGGCCTGGTTCGCCAGTGGGACTGACGGCACGAAGCGCGATATCCTCAATCGCGGCCATCAGCGGTGCCGCAGCCATCATGGCATCGCGCCGCCCGGCCATGGGCGAACCGCCATGAGATTCAGCGCCTTCAATCGTCACCTCATACCAGGCTTGCGCCAGGGCATGGGTGACAACGCCAATATCCTTGCCGGCATTCTCCAACAGCGCACCCTGTTCGATATGCAATTCGAAATAGGCGCCAAGATCAGCCAAGCCAGCGGGATCAGCATCGCCACGCCAGCCGATGCGCGTCAGTTCATCGCCGAAAGCCTTGCCGTCACTATCGCGCAGCGCCAGCACATCAGCCTCAGGGAAAATCCCCATCGCGCCGCCGCTGCCCATCATGGGGGGTGAAAAGCGGGCACCTTCTTCATTGGTCCAATTGATCAGCACTAAAGGCGCTTCGGTCTCGATCCCCGCTTCATGCAAGGCGCGCAGCACTTCAAGCCCGGCCAGCACACCAAGCGGGCCATCAAACTTACCGCCGGTTGGTTGCGTATCCAAATGGCTGCCCATGGCGACCGGCTTGCGCTTGGGGTCACGCCCTTCGCGGCGCAGCACCATATTGCCGAGGCGATCAACGCTAAGCGTACACCCAATCGCCTCACCCCAACGGCGCAGCAAATGGCGGCCTTCGGAATCAAGGTCCGTCAGAGTCTGCCGATTGCAGCCGCCCTTGGGCGTGCCGCCAATCTTGGCGAGTTCCATCAGGCTATCCCAAAGCCGGGCGCCGGAAAGGGGAAGGTTTGTTGTGCTCATAGTGCTTTCTCCACGCCGCACCATTCGGCCATGGTCAGCGCAATGGTGCGGGTAATGTCATGCATGGAATCAAGGCCGACGCTTTCATCAATGCCGTGAATATCCTGCGCATCGGGGCCGAAACAGGCGACGGGCGTTGACTGATGCAGGACAAAATGCCGCCCATCGGTCAGCCCGGCCGAGGGGTAATCGCGGAGCGCCCCGCCAGAGACATCGGTAAAATGCCGCTTGGCCAGTTTCACAATCGGTGCCTGCATATCAAAGATGCAGGGTTCCGCCATAAAACCCTTGAATTCCAGCTTCACCTTGGCGCCGCGCAGCTTTTCATCAGCGCCGGCTGCCGCCACCAGCCGTTCAATATCGGCTTTCACCGCGGCAGCGCTATTGCCCATCATCACGCCAACGCGCAGCCCGATGCGCGCGCGTGTGGGCACGGATGAATTCCATTCGCCGCCTTCAATCGTGCCGAGATTCACATTCACCGGATGGTTCACGCCGTGGAAGGACGCGTGGATATTCTCGGCCCGGTTCATCTGGGCTTCGTATTCCTTGAAATGCGCGGCGATAGTACTGGCCGCTTCAATGGCATTCACCCCGGCCTGCATATCGCGCACATGGGCGGGGCGGCCGGAAACCGTGACCCAGGCCCAGATCACGCCCACTTCCGCGCTATACATGGCGGGTAGACCAGGCCCCGGTTCGGGGATGATCACGGCATCCGTGCGCGGCAAGGCGAGCATCGCAGCCAAGGCTCCATTGCCGGTGCATTCTTCTTCAATGACTGAGTGCATCTGCACCTGGGCAGCCGGCTGCAAGCCAGCGCGCTTCAAGGCGCGAAAGGCCGTGACGTAAGAAATAATGCCGGCCTTCATATCGCCGGCGCCACGGCCATACATGCGGCCATCGCGAATGGCGGGCTCATAGGGCGGGGTTTCCCACATATCGGCGGCCCCTTCCGGCACCACATCCACATGGCCTTGCAGGGTCAGGCTGCGTCCCTTGGCTTCGCGCGGTGTGAAGACCGCAACAACATTGTCGCGCCCGTCATAAGGGATCAGCGGTGGCGAAAAGCCGGGATGGCCTTCAAGCGCGCTCGGCACCGTTGGGATGCGCTGGGGGATCAGGCCAAGCCCCTCATAAATCCGCGCCATTTCATTCAAAGCCGATGCCTCATTGCCAAGCGTTGAGGGGCAACGCACCAAGCGCGAGAGCATGGAGATGCTTTCCGCGCGCAGCTCATCCACCGCTTCCAGAATGGCGCGCCGCGCGCCGGGGTCGAGAGCTTGCATATCGCCAGGGTCCTTGCCTTGAAGCTTGGCGACGCTAGCCAGCCAGGCGCAGCGCAGCAAGCGCGGCGGCTTCGCAGCGGGGGAAAAACTGGTTAGCCTTTACCCATGAAGACCTTCGCCCATCCGGATCATGCCGGGCATCAACCGGCTTTTTTCCTGGTTCGCGGCCGTACGCGCGCGAATTTCGAAATCCCCGCCCGCGCGGCTGCGCTGGAAGCGGCGCTGCATCGGCTTGGGCTTGCGCCCAGCACGCCGGAAGCCGTGCCGCTTGCCGCGCTGCACGCTATCCACAGCGCGGATTATCTGGCCTTCCTGGCAGAAGCCGCGCGGGATTGGGCAGCGCTTGCCGATGCAGGGCCAGAGGTGGTCGCGAATATGCACCCCTCGCCCGAGATGCTGGCGCAAGGTGCTGTTTGTGCGGATGGCATTGTTGCCCGCGCCGGCTGGTATATGGCCGATGCCGCCTGCCCGATTGGTCCCGGCACATGGGCAGCCATTCAAGGTGCGGCCGCTTGCGCCTTGGCCGCTGCGCGTGAAGCCGCTGCCGGACGCAGCGCCTATGCGCTTTGTCGCCCGCCTGGTCATCACGCCTATGCCGCGCGCGCTGGTGGGCATTGCTATGTGAACAACGCCGCACTTGCCGCGCAGGCCTTGATAGATGCGGGCGCAAAGCGTGTTGCGGTGTT
>CAMCEP010000341.1 GCA_945873675.1 Asaia bogorensis | reverse complement strand
CTTCATTCTTGTAGCGCATCGCCGTGGTGTAGATCGGCGCCACTTCACCTGAAGGATAATGCTTGGAAATGCCGCCTTCCACGCCGGGCAACATTTCGTTGCGGATACGCGGATTGGCGAAGGTGCCGCGCATCATCACCTGATGGTTGCCGCGCCGCGCACCATAGCTGTTGAAATCCGCCTGACGCACCTGGTGTTCCAGCAGATATTCACCGGCCGGCGACGCCTTCCGGATATTCCCCGCCGGCGAGATATGGTCGGTGGTGATTGAGTCCGCGAGCTGCGCCAGGATACGCGCCCCCTTCACATCACCCACCGGCTTCGGATCGGCCGTCATGCCTTCAAAATACGGCGGGTTCTGCACATAGGTGCTGCCCGAATTCCAGCGATAGGTGTCGCTGCCAGCTTCAACGCGAATGGCCTGCCATTGCGTCGGCCCCTTGAAGACATCGCCATAGCGTTCCTGGAACATCTCACGCGTCACAGCGGCGTGAACGGTGTCGTTCACTTCCTTCTGCGTCGGCCAGATATCCTTCAGGTAAACCGGCTGGCCATCGCGGCCCGTGCCAATCGGTTCTTTCGTCAAATCCTTGCGGATGGTGCCGGCCAGCGCATAGGCCACCACCAGCGGCGGGGAAGCGAGGTAATTGGCGCGCACATTGGCATGCACGCGGCCTTCGAAGTTGCGATTGCCCGAAAGCACCGAAACGCCGACCAGCTTGTTGTTTTCAATCGCATCCACAATGGCATCCGGCAGCGGGCCGGAATTGCCGATGCAGGTGGTGCAACCATAGCCCACCGTCTGGAAGCCAAGCGCATCCAGATGCGGCGTCAGCCCTGCCTTGTTCAGATATTCCGTCACCACTTGCGAACCGGGCGCGAGTGAGGTCTTCACCCAAGGCTTCGCCGTCAGGCCCTTTTCCACCGCCTTCTTCGCAACCAAGCCGGCTGCCACCAGCACATAGGGGTTCGATGTATTGGTGCAGGAAGTGATGGCAGCAATCACGACATCGCCATGGCCGAGGTCATAATTCGCCCCTTCCACCGGCACGCGCAGATCAGCCTGATCACCCGGCACGCCCATGGTGCCCGCCGCCAAATCCTTCAGGAAGGCCGGCGCGGCATTGCTCAGCGCCACGCGATCCTGCGGCCGCTTCGGCCCCGCCAAGGAGGGTTCAACCGTGCTGAGGTCAAGTTCCAGCGTATCGGTAAACACCGGATCGGGCATGCCTTCCTCACGGAACATGCCCTGCGCCTTGAGGTATTCGCGCGTCAGGTTGATGCGGTGTTCGTCACGGCCCGACAGGCGCAGATATTCCAGCGTGGTGTCATCCACCGGGAAGAAGCCGCAGGTCGCGCCATATTCGGGCGCCATATTGCCGATGGTCGCACGATCCGCGAGCGGCAGATGCGCGAGACCAGGGCCAAAGAATTCAACAAACTTACCGACCACGCCCTTCTTGCGGAGCATCTGTGTCACCGTCAGCACCAGATCGGTGGCGGTCACACCTTCCTTCACGGAACCGGTCAGCTTGAAGCCGATGACATCGGGGATCAGCATGGCAATCGGCTGGCCGAGCATGGCGGCTTCCGCTTCAATCCCGCCCACACCCCAGCCCAGCACGCCAAGGCCATTGACCATGGTGGTGTGGCTATCCGTGCCATAGCAGGAATCGGGGAAGGCAAAGACATCGCCGGTATCCGTCGCGGTCCAGACGACCTGCGCCAGATATTCCAGATTGACCTGGTGGCAGATGCCGGTGCCGGGCGGCACAACACGGAAATTATTGAAGGCTTCCTGGCCCCAGCGGAGGAATTCGTAACGCTCCCCATTCCGCTCAAACTCAATATCCACATTCTGCTTGAGCGAGGATGCGGTGCCGGAGACATCCACCATCACCGAATGGTCAATCACCAGGTCAACGGGCACCAGCGGGTTCACCTTGCGCGGGTCACCACCCAGGCCAAGCAAGGCATCGCGCATGGCGGCAAGGTCCACCACGGCGGGCACGCCGGTGAAATCCTGCAGCAGGATGCGGGCGGGGCGGAAGGGCACTTCCTTATCGGAACGGCCTTCCTTCACCCATTCGGCGATCTTCTTTGCGTCATCCACCGTATAGGAACGGCCATCTTCGAAGCGCAGCACATTTTCCAGCAGCACCTTGAGGCTATAGGGCAGGCGGGTAAGGTCGCCGATGCTCTTCGCTGCCTCGGGCAGGCTGAAATAATGATAGGTCTTGCCGTCAACACTGAGCGTGCGACGAGTCTTCAGGCTGTCTTGCCCGATCATCCGCATGGCTGATTACCCTTCCTCAAGCGCGCTGGCCTTGCGTGACCGCGCTAATGCCGGCTTTAAAGCATGGAGATCGAATGCGGTCCATTGGCGGGGGGGCGGATTTTGGCGGCGGGGCAACCCATTTTGGACGTGTTGGACCTTGCTTGCATCCGCGGTGATCGGGCGATTTTTGCTGGGCTCAGCTTCTCCGTGCCGGCGGGCGGCGCGCTGCTGTTGACCGGGGCCAATGGCGCGGGGAAATCAAGCTTGCTTCGCGTGATAGCCGGGCTGCTGCCGGCGGCGGGCGGGGAGGTAGTGCTGGAAGGCACGCCCGCCCGCACCGACCCTGCCAGCCATGCGCTGAGGCTGCGCTATATCTCAAGCCAGGATGCTTTGAAGCCGGCGCTGACGGTTGCGGAAAATCTGGCCTTTTATGCCGCGCTTTGGGGCGGTGATGTGGCCCCGGCGCTTGAGGCGCTTGGCCTGAGCGCCCTGGAATCCCTGCCAGGGCGGGTGCTGTCCACCGGGCAAAGGCGGCGTCTTGCCTTGGCGCGGCTTGCCTTGGCGCCGGCGCGGCTTTGGCTGCTGGATGAACCAAGCCTTGGGTTGGATGCGGCTTCCGTTTCGCGTCTTGGGACGCTGATGGCGCGTCACCGTGCTGCCGGCGGCGCCATTCTGGCCGCGACCCATCTGCCCTTGCCGCTGCCCGATGCGCGGGAGCTGAAGCTATGAGCGGCGGCGTCTTTGGCGGGTTCCTGGCGGTGCTCGGGCGGGAATGGAAGCTCGCGCTACGCCACCCCTCCGATACCCTGGCTGCCGTGCTGTTCTTTGTGCTGGTGGCGGCACTTTTCCCCTTCGGCGTCGGCCCGGCGCCTGAGACACTTTCCCGCCTTGCCCCCGGCGCCTTGCTCGCCGCCGCATTACTGGCCGCACTTCTGCCGCTGGATCGGCTATTCGGGGCGGAGGCAGAGGATGGCTCGCTCGATCAATTGCTGCTCTCGGGCCTGCCGCGCGGGGTGCTGGCGGCGGCCAAGGCACTTGGCCATTGGCTCACCACGGGCGTGCCGCTGATTGCGGCGACGCCTATCGCGGCGGCGATGCTGAATTTGCCGGTGGA
>CAMCEP010000340.1 GCA_945873675.1 Asaia bogorensis | reverse complement strand
CCAAGATCATTGGATGGGCAAGGCACCACATTCAGATCAAGATTGAAGGAAGGCGCATCGCCCGCGCGCGGCATGCAGTAATCCTGGAAGGTCGCAGTCAGGAATTGGCCGCTTTCCGGATCATACTGCGCATGTTCCAGCATGGCCTGACCAATGCCGGCCATGATGCCGCCATGGCATTGGCCATGCACCAGCATGGGGTTGATCGGCACACCCACATCATCCACCGCCGCGTAATTGGCGATGGTGACTTCGCCCGTGGTGGGGTCAATTTCCACCTCCGCAACATGGCAGCCATTGGGGAAATTGCATTCCGTGTCGCGCGTGTAAGTCAGTTGCTCGTCAAGCCCGGGAGCTTCCCCCGGTGGCAAGCGCGCAGGGTCATGCGCAGCGGCAATCACCGCGGGCCAGCTTGTGGCGATATCCGTCCCCGCCACGCTGAAACGGCCATTGAGGAACTCGATATCCGTGACACCGGCTTCCATCAGATGCGCGGCGATGCGCTTGGCTTTTTCTATGATCAGCGTGGCAGCGCGGCTGGTGGCGACACCGCCCATTTGAGATGATCGCGACCCTCCGGTGCCACCGCCCTTCAGCACCACATCTGAATCTCCCTGGATCAGATCAATCGCCTCAAAAGGCAGGCCAAGCTTTTCCGAAAGGATTTGCGCAAAGGCCGTTTCATGCCCTTGGCCATGGCTGAATGTGCCGACCGTCAGCTTGGCGCGGCCTTCAGGCGTCAACGCCACACGTGCCCATTCAAATGGCTGCCCGCCCGAGGCTTCAATGAAATAGCCAAGGCCAATGCCGCGCAGCTTCCCGCGCTTGGTGGCTTCCGCGCGTCTTGCCGCGAAGCCCTGCCAATCCGCCAAGTTCAGCGCCATATCCTGGGTTTCCGCGAAGTGGCCGGAATCGATCACATTGCCGGCGACATTGCGATAGGGGATCTGATCCGGGCGAATGTAATTCCGCCGGCGAATTTCTTCCCGCCCAATGCCGAAAGTCGCCGCGCCTTGGTCAAATAGCCGTTCCAGCACATAGGCGGTTTCAGGCCGGCCAGCGCCGCGATAGGCATCCGTCGGCACTGTATTGGTAAACACACAGCGCACCTGCACATTCAGCGCCTGAAGGTCATAGACCGTGCCATTGATGCGCCCACCCGCCATGGTGGGCACGCGCGGGCCGAAATCCAGCAAATAGGCGCCCATGGCGGCGAGGGTGCGAATACGCACACCAATCGCCTTGGCGTTCTCGTCAAACGCCATTTCGGCATGGGTCACATGGTCGCGCCCATGCGGGTCTGACAGGAAAGTCTCGGTCCGTCCCGCGCGCCATTTCACTGGCCGCCCGAGCTTGCGCGCTGCCCAAAGCACCATTGCACTTTCCGGGAAAAGCTTGCCGCGCAAACCAAAGCCGCCGCCGACATCGGGCGAAATGACACGGATTTTCTCAAGCGGCACCTTAAACACAAGCTTCGCCAGATTGTCGCGCACCTTGACTGCGCCCTGGGATGGCGAAACCAGCGTCCAACGTTCCCCATCCCAATCACCGAGGGCAACGCGCGGTTCCATCGGATTGCCGACCACCCGGTTCTGCACCAGATCAACCGAAACGATGCGCGCAGCACGGGTAAAAGCCTCATCCGCTTCCGCGGCGCGGCCGCTATCCCAATGCACGCAAAGATTGCTGCCCTGATCTTCCCAAATCACCGGCACGTCAGCATCAAGCGCCTTGCCGGTTTCGGTGATGCTCGGCAGGGTTTCATAGTCAATCTGGATAAGCTCGGCAGCATCCATTGCCTGATCACGGGTTTCGGCGACAACCAACGCCACCGGGTCCCCCACATAACGCACGCGTTCGGTTTGCAGGATATGGCGTGTGGGGGCGAAAAGCGGCTTGTCCTTGCCGGGGACTTCCACCTGCACCGGCAGCGCGCCAACCCCATCAAAAATCGCATCATGCCCGGTCAGCACCGCCACCACGCCAGGGGCGGCGCGCGCTTCACTGACATCCATGGAGATGATGCGCGCATGGGCATGCGGTGAGCGCAGCACCACAGCATGCGCCTGCCCAGGGCGGTTCATGTCATCCGTATAGGTGCCGCGCCCCGTGAGCAGCCGCACATCTTCCTTGCGCCTTACCGGCTGACCAATGCCAAACTTATCCATGACCTACTTCCCCGTTATTTCCTGCAAAGCCTGTTCGATAGAGGTGATGCGCGCCACGGGGCGCAGCCCTTCAATCGCCGCCTGATGCACGGCAGCCGAAAACGCCGCGCAGCCATCTTCCAAAACCGTCACATCGAATTCCCGCACATGCGCGCCGCGCACGGTGGAAGCCACACCACCATTGGTGACAATACCCGCGACAAGCAACTTGCGAATGCCGGCCTTGCGCAAGGCCCATTCCAGGCGCGAATTCCAAAAAGCATCATAGCCAATTTTCTCGACCATCAGATCGGATGGTGCCAATTCATCCACCAAAGCCTGGCCCCAGGATGCCGGCGCGAAATCCCCTTTGCGCAAAAAGGGCCGCATTTGCAGAAGGTGCTCCGCGATGAAGGGCTCGCCGCCCTTGCCCGGCACCAAAGTGAAATGGGTGGAAGCGATCCAGCCGCCCTTCGCGCGCATGGCCTGACACAGCGGCGCGAGCCGTGCGGGTAGCGCCGCAATGGTGGCATCGCCTTGCCCGCCGCGCGCATAGGCGCCCTTGGGATGGATGAAATCATTCTGCAAATCGCAAAGCAGCAAAGCGGTTTCGCTGATGGGAATGGCGCCGGCCATGGTCACGCCCTTTCGATAATCAGATTGCCAAAGCGATCCACCCGCGCAACCAGGCCCGGATCCACCACTACGGTTGCGTCAGGTTGTTCCAATATGGCAGGGCCTGGGATTTCCGCACCCACCGGCAGATCAAGCCGCTCATAGATGCGCGCTTCGTGCCAGGCACCATCGAACCAGACCTGCCGCGCACCGCGCGCTGCTTTTGCAAGGCTTGCATCCGCGCCTGGTGCAAGCGCTGCCAAATCAAATGCTGGGCGCCGGCCAATCGCGGCAGTCCTTAAGGAAACGATCCTGACGGGCAAGCCGGGCAGCAAGCGACTGAAAGCGCGTTGATAGGCGGCTTCAAAAGCCTGGCGCACAATACCCTGCGTCACGCCGGTGCTATTGCCTGCAACCGTCACGGGGAGAGGCACGGCCACGGTATGTGTCTGCCCCGCGTAATGCATATCCAGGGTAAAGAGGGTTTCGATGCCCTCCACCGGCAGCCCCGCGTCGCGCACCACGGCAATAGCGGCGCCTGCTTCGCGCACCAGATGGGCATCAAGCGCCGCAGCATCCAGCGTATCCAGATCAAGGTTCAGCGTGCGCACCTGATCATGCCGCACATCGGCGATGATGCAGCCGAGCGC
>CAMCEP010000339.1 GCA_945873675.1 Asaia bogorensis | reverse complement strand
GCATGATCATCGGCATCGGGTCGGATATTCTGGATATCCGGCGCATTGAACGCACCATTGAACGCCATGGGGACCGCTTTCTGGAGCGTATCTTCACCACGGCCGAGCGTGCCAAGGCGGAAAAGCGCACGGAACGCATCCGCGCCGCCACCTATGCCAAACGCTTTGCCGCGAAAGAAGCCGCTTCCAAGGCGCTTGGCACCGGGTTTCGCGCCGGCGTCTTTTGGCGCGATCTTGGGGTGGTCAATCTGCCATCCGGCCAGCCCACGCTGCGCCTGACCGGGGGGGCAGCGGAACGCTTGAAGGCCATTACGCCGGCTGGGCATGGCGCGGTGATTGCGCTGACCATGACCGATGAATTTCCCTATGCCCAAGCGATGGTGGTGATCACCGCCGTGCCGCTTCCTTGACAGGGCGCGCTACCCCGCTATGCCCTGATGTGGCCCGGCATCCTCGCCGGGGTTTTATTGCGCCGGTTGGGCATAATTTTTTGGATGTGACATGGCCTTGAAGAACTCCGGCGGTTGGCTGGAAAGTGTAAAAACCATTGTCTATGCCGCCGCGATTGCGATTGGCATTCGCACTGTCGCGTTTGAGCCCTTCAATATTCCTTCCGGGTCCATGATCCCTTCGCTGCAAGTGGGGGATTATCTTTTCGTCTCCAAATACTCCTATGGCTATTCGCGCCATTCCATGCCCTTCAGCCCGCCGCTTTTTGAAGGGCGGATTTTCGCATCCCCACCCAAGCGCGGTGATGTTGCGGTGTTCAAGCTGCCGCGTGATGGCAGCACGGATTACATCAAGCGCATCATTGGCCTGCCTGGGGATCGCGTGCAGATGCGCGCAGGCATTCTGTATCTGAATGGTGCGGCGGTGCGGCGCGAATTGCTTGGCCCCTATACGGTGGAAGGCGATGGCCCGCGCATTACGGTGCGGCGCTTCCGTGAATTCCTGCCGGCCATTGATGGCGCGCCCGGTGTGGCGCATGACATTCTGGAAGCATCCGATGATGCGCCCTTGGACAATACGCCCGAATTCCGTGTGCCGCCCGGGCATGTTTTCGCCATGGGCGATAATCGCGACAATAGCCTTGATAGCCGCGCGATGAATGCCGTTGGCTTCATCCCGATTGAAAACCTGGTCGGCCGGGCGGAGATTATTTTCTTCTCTGTGGATGGTTCGGCTGCCTGGTGGCAGGTGTGGAATTGGCCCTTTGCCATTCGCTGGTCGCGGCTATTCAGCACGGTCAAGTGATGCGTCTAGACAAAGCATGAGTGCTGATCTGGAAGCACGACTGGGCCATCATTTTGCTCGACCGGAATTGCTCACGCGTGCGCTCACCCATAGTACCGATGCAGAAAGCCGCGGTGAGGGTTTGCTTTCCAATGAGCGCTTGGAATTCGTAGGCGACCGCGTGCTGGGACTTTGCATCGCCGAATGGCTGGCGGAACGCTTTCCGGATGAGCGTGAGGGCGATTTGGCGAAGCGGCTTTCCGTGCTGGTCGCTGCAGATACGCTCTGCAAGGTGGCGGAAGAATTGGGGCTAGGTGCGGATTTGCGCATGCCCGCGCGGTATCGCGCGACAGGGCTGATGGGGCCGCGCAATCTGCTTTCCGATGCCTTTGAAGCGGTGCTGGGCGCAATTTATCTGGATGGCGGGATTGCCCCCGCGCGGGCTATGGTGCGGCGCTGCTTTGCTGGGTTGATGGAGGCGGATCTGCGCCCGCCGACCTCCGCCAAAAATCGTTTGCAGGAATGGACACTGGGGCGCGGCCTTGGTTTGCCGGCCTATGGGTTGGTGCAATCGAGCGGCCCGGCCCATGCGCCGCGCTTTGTCATCAGCGTGCTGGCGGCGGGGCGGGAAGCGCAGGGCGAGGGCGACAGCAAACGCGCCGCCGAACAGGCAGCGGCGGAAGCCTGGTTGAAGGGTTTGGAAACATGACAACGCGTTGCGGGTTGATCGCCATTTTGGGCGCGCCCAATGCCGGCAAATCTACGCTGGTGAATAGGCTTGCCGGCAGCAAGGTGACGATTGTCTCACCGAAGCCGCAGACAACGCGCTTTCGCGTGCGCGCCGTGGTGATGCGCGGCGAAAGCCAATTGGTGTTGGTGGACACACCTGGAATTTTCACGCCGCGCCGGCGGCTCGATCGCGCCATGGTCGCTGCCGCCTGGGGTGGTGCGCAGGATGCTGATATCTCGCTGCTGATTGTGGATGCACGCGCAGGGCTGACGGAGCCATTGCGCGGCATCATCGAAAAACTCGGCAAGACGCGCCGGCCCATTTGGTTGGTGCTGAACAAGACCGATCTGATCCCCCGCGAACAATTGCTGCCGCTGACGGCAGAATTGCACAAGCTGCTGCCTTTCGCCGAAACCTTCATGATCTCCGCCGAAAAAGGTGAAGGGCTTGATCGGCTGCTGGATCGGCTGGCAGAGGCTGTGCCGCCCGGGCCTTATCTTTTCCCGGAAGATGATCTGACCGATTTGCCGAACCGCATGCTGGCGGCCGAGATTGTGCGCGAACAAATCCTGCGTCAGACGCACCAGGAAGTGCCGCATCATGCCTCGGTTGAAACCGAAACCTGGACGGAGAAGCCCGATGGGTCGGTGCGCATTGATTGCACCATCTACATCGCCCGCGCGACGCAAAAGGCGATCCTGATTGGGGATAAGGGCGGACGCATTCGCGAGATTGGGCGCCTAGCGCGGTTGGAACTGATAAAGCTTTTGGAACGCCCGGTGCATCTTTTCCTGAATGTGAAGGAAAAGGCGAATTGGGATGAACAAGCTGCGCGCATCCGCGCCATTGGGCTTGAGGATGCTGGTTAAGTCCCGTTCACAATGAGCATTGAATGGGAGGCTCCGGCGGTGGTGCTTGATCTTCGCCCGCATGGCGAAGGCGGCGCGGTGGTGACGGTGCTGACCGAAGCCCATGGCCGCCATGCGGGGTTGGTGAAGGGCGGCGGGTCCCGCGCCCAGGCGGGGCTATGGCTGCCGGGCAATTTGATTGAGGCGCGCTGGGTCGCCAGGCTTTCCGATCAATTGGGTAGCCTCAGTGGTGAATTGGTGCATCCGGCGGCGGCACTCGCCATGGATGAACCCTTGGCGCTGGCGCTGCTGTCTTCCGCCTGCGCGATCGCCACCGATGCGCTGCCGGAACGCGAAGCCTATCCACGCGCCTTTGCCGGGCTGGTTTCCCTGATCGGCCATTTGGCCGGGGGCGCTGAGGGCGTGATTGCGGATTATGTGCGGTTTGAGGCGCTGATCCTGGCCGAGCTTGGCTATGGGCTTGATCTGGCGACCTGCGCGGTGACGGGTGTGCATGAGGGGCTGACCCATGTTTCCCCGCGCACGGGCCGGGCGGTCAGCGCGGGCGCGGCGGCGCCTTATTTGGACAAGCTGCTGCCCCTG
>CAMCEP010000338.1 GCA_945873675.1 Asaia bogorensis | reverse complement strand
GCGATGCGCGGGTCAAGTTCGGTGGAAGGGGTGTCCTTCAGCAGGTCATAGACGGGTTCGATCTTCCAATGCGGCGCGGCGCGCGGCGTGTCATAACCATTGACGCAGGCAATCACCGGCAGGCCAGCGCGCTTGGCGGCTTCCATCAAGGGCACAGTGTTTTCAACCGCCTTATCCACCATGGGCGCGCCGCCCATGGGGAAATCCGCGTCTATAAAGCCGCGCTGGAAATCTACGACGACAACGGCGGGCTTCTTCCCGAAACCCAGCTTGCGGCTGGCATAGCCACGCTTTTCGTAGATGTCTGACATTGTGGTGTCCTTTGCGGTGAAGACCCTGGAGACATCACTATGGTCCAGCGCCACGCTGTGCTGCAAGCCGCATGATGCCCCTTCACAGAAGCCGCTGAAGGTGAAAGAACCAAAGGGCGAGCGGACCAAGAGCGCAACGAAAGGATAATGGCCATGCCCAACCCCCTGATCCAGGACCCCGGCCGCATTCGTGATCTTTCCGCCGCCATGGCGAAAGGCGAGCTCACGGCTGAAGCCCTGGTGCGCCGCTATCTGGACCGCATCGCCGCCGTTGATGGCCAGGTGAAGGCCTGGATTCATGTGCTGGCAGATGTCGCGCTTGCCGAAGCGCGCTCGCTGGATGCGGAACGCAAGGCGGGACGGCTGCGTGGCCCGCTGCATGGCATCCCTGTTGGCATCAAGGATGTGATTGATGTGCGCGGCCTGCCGACACGCGCCAATAGTCCATCTCGCGCTGATGTCGCACCCGCCAGCGCGGATGCCACGGTGGTCGCGCATCTGCGCGCGGCGGGCGCGATTATTCTGGGCAAGCTGCACACCACGGAATATGCGTTTTTTCAAAGCCTGCCGCCCACGCGCAACCCGTGGGATTTGGCGCGCACGCCGGGCGGTTCTTCTGCCGGGTCCGGCGCTGCCATTGCGGCCGGCATGGTGCCGCTGGCGCTTGGCACGCAAACCGCGGGCAGCGTCAATCGCCCTGCCGCCTATACTGGGGTTTGCGCTTTCAAACCCTCGACGCTCGCGATTGGTGGGGTTGGGGTGGTGCCGCTTGCGCCTTCCTTCGATACGGTCGGCGCCTTTGGCGCAAGCGCGCAGGATGCGACCTATCTGGCGGCGGGTTACGCGGCGGATCATCTGCGGCTCAGCAGCCGCCCCGCCACCGCGCCGCGCATTGTGCTGCTGCAAGACCCGCTGATCGAAAAGCTGCAAAAGCCATCAACAGCGGCACGTGTCGCCGCGCTTGCGGAACAGCTTGGCGCCGCGGGCCTTCCGCTGCATCGCGTCAGCGCCGGCGCGGGGTTTGAGGAAATGGTTGCGCGCCATCGCCGCGTGATGTTGGCCGAGCTTGGCCGCACCCATGCCGGGCTGCCGCGCGACCGGATCGCGACTGCCATCGCCGATGGCATTACCGAGGGTCTGGCCATCCCGGATGAGGAATATCATTCGGCTCTCCGTGACCTTGCGGGTTTTCGGGCGCGCTTTTGGGCGGGCTTTGCGCCGGATGATTTCATCCTGGTGCCTGCCGCGCCGGATGTGGCACCGGAGGCCGGCAGCACGGGCGATCCTTCCTTTGTCATCCCAACCACGGTGCTGGGCGGGCCGGTGGTGACACTGCGGGCTGGCTTGGCCGCCGATACGGGCATGCCGGTCGGCGCGCTGCTCTTTGCCCGGCCCGGGGCGGATGCGGCCATGGCGTCCTTCCTGTTCTCGGCCACCGCGACCGCGCTTGACCTGTAAGCCCCAAAGCTTGCCGCGCCCGGCCATCCGGCACATCTACAGGCTGGCAAGGCTTTCGTGGTAACAAGCCGGCTGAATTCGGCGCGCAGGAGGCGTTTTGGGTTTCTGGGGCAAGATGTTGGGCGGGGTGGCAGGCTTTGCCATGGGTGGCCCCTTGGGCGCCATGGTGGGGGCCGCGCTTGGCCATGCCGCGGATGCCGGGGCGCTTGGGGGCAAGGCCAGCGCCATTTCCGCCGCCACGCCTGATCTGATGGCGTTTTTCGGCAGCAAGGAAAACCTGTTTTCCTTCTCGGTCGTTGTGCTCTCCGCCAAGCTTGCCAAGGTTGATGGCCCGATCAGGCGCGAAGAAATCGCGGCCTTCCGCAACCTGTTCCATGTGCCGGCAGAAGCGCTCGGCGAAGTGGGGCGCCTGTTCGATCAGGCGCGGGAATCCGCCGAAGGCTGGGAACCCTTCGCGGAAAAACTGGGCGAGGCCTTTGCCGACAACAAGGCCATGCTGGAAGATGTGCTGGTAGCTTTGGTGCAGATTGCCCGCGCCGATGGGCCTGTCGCGAAATCCGAGGGCGATATGCTGCGCGGCATTCATGCGCGTTTTGCCTTGGATGCCGCCGCCTGGGAACGCGCCAAGGGCGGCACGCGCCGTGCCGTGGCGCCGGAAACGCAAGGCGAAGACCCGTATCAAATGCTGGGCCTGACAAGGCAGGCGAGTGATGAGGAAGTGCGCCTAGCTTGGCGGAAGCTGATGCGGGAAAACCACCCGGATAGCCTGGCATCACGGGGTGTGCCGCAGGAATTCGTCAAGCGCGCCACGGAACAAGTGGCGCAGATCAACGCTGCCTGGGACAGGATCAAGCGCGAGCGGGGCTTGTAGCTTGCCGAGTATCCGAGACGTGCCCAGCCCCAATCACGAAGCGCGGCCCGATGGTGCGGTGATTGACACACTTGTTTTGCATTACACAGGCATGCGTTCGGGGCAGGAGGCGATTGCGCGGCTTTGCGACCCCGCCGCCAAGGTTTCCGCGCATTATGTGGTGGAAGAAGATGGCGCGGTGTTTCGCCTGGTGGCGGAAGCGCGCCGCGCTGCGCATGCCGGCATTTCCTTCTGGCGCGGCCGCAGCGCGCTGAACGCCAACAGCATCGGGATCGAGATTGTGAATCCCGGCCATGAATGGGGCTATCGGCCCTTTCCCGCGCTGCAAATGGCGGCGGTGTGTGATTTGTGCCTAGGGATCATGACGCGCCACCCGATTGAGCAACGCAATGTGGTGGCGCATTCGGATATCGCGCCGGATCGCAAGCAGGACCCGGGCGAATTGTTTGACTGGCAGGGGCTGGCTGCGAATGGCGTTGGGCTTTGGCCGGGCGCGGATGCGGCGCCTGTGGAGGAGGCTGCTTTGCTGCCCTTGCTTGGCGCCATTGGCTATCGCACCGATTTGCCGCTTTCCGTTTTGCTGACGGCATTTCAGCGCCATTGGCTGCCCGGGCGCGCGGATGGGATTGCGGATGAGGCGACGCGGGCGCGGGTGGCGGCCGTGGTGCGGGTGTTTGAATAGGCGTATGCGCGACGGCGCCGATATCACTGATTTAATCACACATAACCCGCGCATGATGCGCTGCCTTGCGGTACTCGCCGCGCATGGACCCGA
>CAMCEP010000337.1 GCA_945873675.1 Asaia bogorensis | reverse complement strand
AGTGTTTTTCTGCTGGCTTTCATTGCCGAGTTTCGCTGGACCCGAGCGGAAAGTTCCATCGCCTATTCGGTCGGGCAGGTGGTGGGCGGTGTTTCATCCCCGCTGGTGGGCGGCATGGTGGATCGGCTTGGTGCGCGGCGCATGGTGCTGCTGGGCGGTTGCCTGCTGGCGCTGGGGCTGCTTGGCAGCGCTTTTGCGACAACACTTTGGCAGATTGTGCTGCTGTATGGCGTGGTGATGACGCTGGGCGCCAATTGCATCAGCATGGTGGTGTTTGCGCCGCTGATATCGCGGCTTTTCGTTGCGCGGCGCGGTATGGCCATGTCCATGCTGCAATCGGCCAATGGCTTTGGTCGTGCTATTTCCGCGCCGATTGCGCAGCTCATGGTGAGTGAAGTGGGCTGGCGCAGCGCCTATCTGCTGCAAGCGGGCGTGATGGCAGCGCTGGTATTGCCACTGGCGGCGCTGTTTCGTGGCGCGGAGCAAACACCCATAGGTAAAGCCACTACTGATAGCCTGCCCGCGCGTGATTGGTCAGTGGCGGAAGCGATACGTACGCGGCATTTCTGGCTGCTATTCATTGTCTATGGTCTGACAAGCATCGGCAGTTTTCTGGTTTCGCTCCATCAATTGGCCTTTGCCGTGGACCGCGGTTTTGACCCGCTCTACGCAGCCTTTGTTGTCGGGCTTGGCAGTTTGCTGGCGCTGCCCGGCGTTATTCTGACCGGGACGATTTCCGATTATATCGGGCGTGAAGGGGCAGCGATTCTCGCTTATGTTATTTCCATCATCGGTGTCGCTGCGGCACTACTGATTGATAGTGCCGATCAACATCTGCTGTTCTGGGTGCATGCGTGTTTCTTCGGTATTACCTGGGGCGCGCGCGGGCCAGCAGTAACGGCGAAAACGGCCGATCTGTTCGGCGGCCCCAGGCTTGGCACCATTCTTGGCCTGATCACCATTGGTTCCGGTTTGGGCGCTGGGCTTGGCGCCTGGGGCGCGGGGTTTCTGTTCGACCTGACCGGCAGCTATCAGCTTGGCTTCATGCTCTCAATCGCGGCTTACACCACGGGCGCCATTGTTTTCTGGGCCCTGCGGAAGCCTGTCCAGGGATAAGCCGCATCAGCGCGCCGCAGACCAGAATTTCCGCAACCTGAAGGCAGCATCGGCATTCACTGCACCTTCTGGCATTTGCCCGCGTGCAAGGGCGGCGATCTGGCGCACCGTATCCATGGCTTGGTGTTCCATCGCCTCTGGCGTCATGCCGCCGATATGGGGTGTGGCGACCACATCAGCGCGCGCGGCCAGCGCCGGGTTTGGTCTTTGATCCGGTGCGCTGCCCACATCCATCGCGGCACCGCTGACATGCCCGGAATCAAGTGCCGCAATCAGCGCCGCTTCATCCACCAATTCCCCGCGTGAGAGGTTGATGAAGCGTGCGCCCGGCTTCATGGCGGCGAAGGCAGCGGCATTGAAAAGATGCCTTGTGGAGGTGTCGGAAATCGCGAGGCAAACCACAATATCCGAGTCTTCCAGTACTTCCTTGAACGCCGCCTGAGTGATGCGCGGATCAGTGACCTTGGCAAAGGGATCCGCCACCGCCACACGCATACCAAGCGCCAACGCCACTTCTGCCAGGCGCTGGCCGATGCGCCCATAGCCAATAATCCCAAGCTTTGCTGCAGAAAGTTGCAAACCCATGCGGCCCTGTGGCAATGCGCCGGCCCGATAGGTACCGACCATAGCGCTAATATCGCGCGCCAGATCAACCATGAAACAAACGCCAAGTTCCACGACCGCATCAACAAAGCCAGGTGTCGCGCGCGTCACCAAAACCCCCGCCGAACTGGCAGCAGGCACATTGATGGTGGAGATATCCACCGCCACGCGCAGAAAGGCCAAAAGCTCTGGCATCGCGGTGAAGGTTTCGGGAAGCCCTTGCGTTGCGCGATCCGCAACAATGGCATGGCACCCGCGCGCCGCTTCTGCCAAGGCAGTGCCGGACAGAACGGTAGCGCCCGGGTTGCGAACCACCTCAGCATGTTCGGCCAAGGCCGCAAGGGCACGCGGGCCGTAATAGCCTTCAAACATTTCTGGCGTGTGCGATAGAAAAACGCGGAGCTTCATGGTGGCGTTCCTGATGACATGACGGCGATGGGCTGTTTCAGGACCCATCCTCTCATCTTGGTTCGGTCCTCGTCAAAATTTCATATTGACTGCGGCGGGGTGGATACCTTTGCATGGCGTTATGCTGCGCCTCATGTTCCTGCTCCTGTCGCTTGTCGCCGCACCAGCCATGGCGCAGCCGCAAGCCATCACCATTCCCGCGCATCCCGGCGAACAGGCGGTGAATGGGCCGGCCGCGCTGAATGCGGTGCTGTGGCCGCAAGCCGGGCGCGGGCCACATGCCGCGATTGTGCTGATGCATGGTTGCGCCGGCATGACCACACGCGCCGGCCAACCCTTCACGCGCGATACGGATTGGGCGCGGCGCCTCTCGCAGCTTGGCTATCTGGTTTTGCAGGTGGATAGTCTGACGCCACGCAATGCAGGCAGCCTTTGCGGCCAAGGTGGTGATCGCCGTCTTCGTGTCAGTGTGGAACGCGCGCGCGATGCCTATGCCGCGCTACTTTTCCTGCAAACACGCCCGGAGGTGCGGCCAGATCGCATTGCGCTGATGGGCTGGTCCAATGGCGGCGGCACGGTGCTGTGGACCCTGTCGCGCGATAATCGCGCGCGCCCTGCGGGGCTGAGGCACGATTTCGCTGCTGGTATCGCGTTTTATCCTGGTTGCCGCACGCTTTCGGAGCGGCGGGAACCCTGGCAGCCCGTGGCATCTATCCTGTTGCTGGTAGGCGAGGCTGATGATTGGACGCCCGCGCCACCCTGCCTGACACTCGCAGCACGCACCGGCGCGCGTTTGGAAGCGCATGCCTACCCCGGCGCGTATCATGATTTCGACGCGCCTGATACGCCGCAACGCGTTTTGCGCGGCGTTGGCGCCACAAGCAGTGGCACGGCCACCATCGGGACGCATCCCGCAGCTCGCGAAGATGCTTTGCGCCGTGTGCCAGAATTCCTCGCGCGCATGATGCCGGCGCGTTAACGCTTCCAGCGCGATAGCGCGAGCATGCCGCCACCGGCGAGCAAACCCCAAAACGCGCCGCCAATACCCAGAAATGCGACACCCGACGCCGCAATCAGAAAGCAGATCACCGCCGCTTCGCGATCCGTATCCTCGCGCACCGCACCCATCAGTGCGCCGGCAAATGAACCAAGTAAGGCAAGCCCGGCAACCGCCTCAATCAGGATGGGTGGTGCGACAGCGACAAGTCCGCTCGCCATACCGGCGGCCAAACCGCAAGTCGTATAGACCAAACCAGCCATGACAGCCGCAGGCCAACGCCGCGCAGGATCAGGCCCGGCGCCATC
>CAMCEP010000336.1 GCA_945873675.1 Asaia bogorensis | reverse complement strand
CCAATAGGGTGGAGGTATGGATATCATGCCCGCAAGCATGCATTTGCCCGGCGATTTCACTCGCGAAGGGCAGAGCTGTTTCCTCATGGATCGGCAGCGCATCCATATCGGCACGGATAGCAAGCGTGGGGCCGGGGCGCCCACCCTTGATTTCGGCGATCACCCCGGTGCGGCCCACGCCCGTGCGCGGCGTCAGGCCCAGGCGCGTCAATTCCGCCGCCACAATCCCGGCAGTGCGGGTTTCCTGAAAGGCCAATTCCGGGTGCGTATGGATATCGCGCCGGATTTCAATCAGCCGCGAGGCCACTGCCTCGGTCGCTTCGCGGATGCGGGTTTCGGGGTCATTCGGCAGGCGGTCACCATGTGGCATGGGGGATTTCCTGTTGGGGCTTGGGTTTCCCTCGGATGATCGACCCTGGCGTCGCCCGAGGCAAGGCTTGCGCGACCCTCGCTTGCCGAGGCTTCGCTGCCATGCAATAGAAAAGCGATAAAAATGGGGGCCAACAAATGAGGAGCGTTGCTCGCCGCAGCGTTGTATTGGGTATTGGCGCGTCGCCGCTTTTGGCGATGGGCGCGCATGCGCAAGGGGCTTGGCCTTCCCAATCCATCCGCTTGGTGGTGCCTTTCGCGCCCGGCGGCACAACGGATTTGGTCGCGCGCCTCATTGCGGCAGGTCTGCAAGAAAAGCTTGGCGTTTCCATTGTGGTGGAAAACCGCGCCGGTGCCGGCGCCACACTTGGCAGTGAAACCGTCGCCCGCGCTGCGCCTGATGGCTATACCCTGGTCATGTCCAATATCGCGAGCCACGCGATCAGCCCAGCGGTTTATGGCAGCAAGGTGCGCTATGATCCGGTGAAGGATTTCGCCCATATTGCGCTGGTGGTGAGCAACCCCACGGTGTGGGTCGCCAATCCTCGCGCCGGCATTCGTACCATGGCCGATGTGGCGGCGCGCGCGAAAAGCGCGAGCGGCTTGCAAGTGGCGACCTCGGGCGCCGGGTCGTCCAACCATCTTTTGGTCGTGCAAATGAGCCGCCAGATCGGCACGGAAATCACCCATGTGCCCTTCCGTGGCGCGGGACCGGCCATGCAGGCGGTGATCGCGGGCCAGGTGCCGATGATGTCAGATAGCCTGCCTTCCGCGGCATCGCATATCAAACAAGGGTCGGTGATTGCGGTGGGCATGTGCTCGGCTGAGCGGCACCCCTCCTTCCCGGATGTGCCGACCTTCCGGGAGCAGGGCTTCCCGCTGGAATCCGATTCCTGGTTCGGCCTATCCGCGCCGGCGGGGACGCCCGCACCGATCATTGAGCGGTTGAACCGCGAAGTGATGGCGCTGCTGCAAACCGCCGAGATCAGGAACCGCTTTGCGGAGCTTGGCGGGACGCCTGGGACTTACTCGGCGGCAGATTACAACAGCTTCATCATAAGGGAGGTGGCCAAATGGGCGCCCTTGGTGCAGGCTGCCGGCGCGACGGCGGATTGACTGGAGCATTTTCTAGGCAAGTGGAGTCACTTTGCGGCTCGGAAAATGCGATCAAATGAGGGCCTAGGGCGTGTCACATGAACGAAGGTGATGGTAGCACGATCTAAGTCGCAATAGGGCCGAAAGGCTTGGGGGCAAGGCTGACCCGAAGGGTCAAGACAGGGTGGAAGACGGGCATGAAACTTAACACGAAAGATTTGCTGTCGGCGGGGCTGTTCATCGCCTTTGCTGTTATTGGCCTCTGGCTCAACCAGGATCATAATCTTGGAACAGCGCGGCGCATGGGGCCAGGCTATATGCCCATGCTGGTTTTTTGGCTGCTGATTGGGCTTGGATCACTCGTTCTTGCGGGCGGTCTATTCAATGGCCCTGATCCGCTCGCCAAATGGACCCCCGCCGAAATCGGCTTCCTGATCGCTGGGGCTGTCGCGGGTGTCGTTGCTGGCATGATCGCCGCGCGCATTCCGGGCTTCCCATCTGCGGGCTGGAATGCACTTGGCATCGGCATGTTCGTTGGATGTCTTGTGGCCGCGGTGCCGCCCGCATGGCGCGCGCTTTTCCTGCCGAGTGCCGCCTTCACGCTATTCGGCCTTGCGCTTGAACCGCTGGGCTTTCTGGTCGCTATCATCGTCACGGTGATCTGCGCTGCATTCGCGGATAGGGAACATCTGGAACGGCCTTTGGGCGTTGCCGGGTTGATCGCTTTTCTCTGTGCGCTCTGCTGGGGTATCTTCATTCGCTATCTGGATATCCGCGTGCCGCTTTGGCCGCAGCTCTGATCGGGAAGGCAAAGCACCATGGATCTTATGGCCAATCTCGCGCATGGCTTAGGCGTTGCGCTAACCTTCAACAACCTGCTGTTCTGCCTGATCGGATGCATCATCGGCACGGCAATTGGCGTTTTGCCAGGCATTGGCCCGGTTGCCACAATTTCGTTGCTGCTGCCGATCACCTTTGGTCAGCCGGCCACCACGGCCATCATCATGCTGGCCGGGATTTACTATGGCGCCCAGTATGGTGGTTCCACCACGGCCATTCTGCTGAACTTACCAGGGGAGGTCAGTTCGGTCGTCACAACGCTTGAAGGCTATAAGATGGCCCGGCGCGGTCGTGCTGGCGCCGCGTTGACAATTGCGGCCTTGGCATCCTTCTTTGCGGGCTGCGTTTCCACCGTGCTGGTCGCGGCTTCCGGGCCGCTGCTCACCTCGGTTGCGCTGTCCTTTGGGCCGGCTGATTACTTCTCTCTCATGCTGCTTGGCCTGATTATCTCGGCCGTGCTGGCGCAGGGGTCGGTGATAAAGTCCATCGGCATGGTGGTGTTCGGCGTGGCGCTCGGCCTGGTGGGTACGGATGTGCAAACCGGCCAGCAGCGCTTCACCTTCGGCATTCCAGAGCTTTCCGATGGCATCGGCTTTGTGTCCATCGCCATGGGCATGTTTGGTATCGCTGAAATCATCCTGAACCTGGAAAAGCCCGAAGCGCGCACCGTCATGTCCGGCAAGGTCGGCAGCCTGATGATGACGCGCGAAGAAGTAAGGCGGTCCATCCCAGCCGTGCTGCGCGGCACCACGGTGGGCAGCTTGCTTGGCATTCTGCCGGGCGGCGGCGCTGCGCTGGCTTCCTTCGGTTCCTACATGATGGAACGCAAGGTCTCCAAGGGCCGGCATGAATTCGGCACCGGTGCCATTGAAGGTGTTGCGGGCCCCGAAGCGGCCAATAATGCTGCTTCGCAAACCTCCTTCATCCCGCTGCTCACGCTTGGCATTCCGGCCAATGCCGTGATGGCGCTGATGGTGGGTGCGCTGATCATTCAGGGCATTCAGCCGGGTCCGCGCATGGTGGAAGCGCAGCCTGACCTGTTCTGGGGTCTGATCGCGTCCATGTGGATTGGTAACCTCATGCTGCTGGTCATCAACCTGCCGATGATCGGGCTTTGGGTGAAGCTGCT
>CAMCEP010000335.1 GCA_945873675.1 Asaia bogorensis | reverse complement strand
CGGGAAATAGCGATAATCATGCGCATCTTCTTTTGACCGCATGGAACGCGTTATGCCGCGGCTTGTATCGAAAAGCCGCGTTTCCTGTTCCACCGTGCCGCCGGATTCCCATACCTCAACCTGCCGGCGCGCTTCGGTTTCCACCGCCTGCATTACAAAGCGGATGGAATTCACATTCTTCACTTCACAGCGCGTGCGAAAGCCTTCCCCCGCCTTACGGACGGAGACATTCACATCGGCCCGCATCGACCCTTCATCCATATTGCCATCGCAAGTGCCCAGATAGCGCATGATTTGGCGCAGTTTGGTGAGGTAAGCGCCGGCTTCTTCGGGGCTGCGCATATCGGGTTCAGAGACAACTTCCATCAGCGCCACACCGGAACGGTTCAGGTCAATGAAGGATTTTGTTGGATGCTGGTCGTGCTGCGATTTGCCGGCATCCTGTTCCAGATGCAGCCGCGTGATGCCGATGGTCTTCGTGCTGCCATCGGCCAATTCAATATCAATCGCGCCTTCGCCAATGATGGGATGCGCGTATTGGCTGATCTGATAGCCCTGCGGCAGATCAGCGTAGAAATAATTCTTGCGATCAAAACGGGACCAGAGATTGACCTTGGCATTCAAGCCAAGCCCGGTGCGCACGGCTTGCGCCACGCATTCGCGGTTGATCACCGGCAACATGCCGGGGAAGCCCGCATCAATGAAGGAAACCTGGGCATTGGGCTCTGCGCCGAATGCCGTTGCTGCTCCGGAAAACAGCTTGGCGTTGGAGGAGACCTGGGCATGAACCTCAAGCCCGATCACCACTTCCCATGGGCCTGATTCCCCTTCGATGATATAGCTCATGCCCCGGCCCTCATTGCTGGCACTGCCTTGAAATCAGCGGCGCGTTCCAGCGCTGCCCCCACCGCGAAAACCGTTTCCTCATCAAAGGCCCGGCCAATCACCTGCAAGCCCAAAGGCAAGCCTTGATGATCAAGCCCGGTTGGTAGCGCCAAACCAGGCAAGCCGGCCAGATTGGCGGTGACGGTGAAGACATCGTTCAAATACATCTTCACCGGGTCATCCGTGTTCTCGCCTTCTGCAAAGGCCGCCGATGGCGTGGCGGGGGTCACAATCGCATCCACCTTGGCCCAGGCCGCGTCAAAATCGCCTGCGATCAGGGCACGGATTTTTTGCGCTTTCAGGTAATAGGCGTCGTAATAACCGGCACTCAACACATAGGTGCCGATCATGATGCGCCGGCGCACTTCCGCACCGAACCCCTCGGCCCGCGTGCGTTCATATAAATCGCGCAGGTCGCTATCCTTCTCCGCCACGCGCAGGCCAAAGCGTACGCCATCATAGCGCGCCAGATTGGAAGACGCCTCAGCGGGTGCGACAATGTAATAAGTGGGCAGCGCGTATTTCGTGTGCGGCAGGGAGATATCGACAATCTCCGCCCCCGCATCGCGCAGCCAATCCAGCCCCTGGCGCCAGAGCTTTTCAATCTCCGCCGGCATGCCATCCAGCCGATATTCGCGCGGCACGCCAATGCGCATTCCCTTCACGCTCCGCCCACAAGCAGCAGCGAAATCCGGCACGGGCTGATTGGCGCTGGTGGAATCCTTCGGGTCATGGCCCGCCATGGACCGCAACAAAATGGCGCAATCTTCCACCGAGCGGGCAAAGGGGCCGGCCTGATCCAGCGAAGAAGCAAAAGCCACAATGCCAAAGCGCGAACAGCGGCCATAAGTCGGCTTTATGCCAGTAATGCCGCAAAACGCCGCCGGCTGACGAATGGAACCGCCGGTATCCGTGCCCGTCGCCCCCAGCGCCATCCGTGCCGCCACGGCAGCCGCCGAGCCACCCGAAGACCCACCCGGCACCAGCCGCGCGGCTGGATCATCCTTGCGCTGCCAAGGGTTCAGCACGCCACCATAGGCCGAGGTCAAATTGGATGACCCCATCGCGAATTCATCCAGGTTGGCCTTGCCCAAAAACACCGCCCCATCACGCTTCAACTGCGCGGTCACAGTGCTTTCATAAGGCGGGATGAAATCGCCCAGGATTTTGGAACCCGCCGTGGTGCGCACGCCTTCCGTGCAGAACAAATCCTTGATGGCAAGTGGAATACCCTCAAGCTGCCCCGCCTCACCCCGCTTGCGGCGCGCATCGGATGCGCGGGCCGCATCCAGCGCCTTTTCGCTCGTGGTGGTGATGAAGGCATTCAGCTTCGGGTTCAGCGCCTCAACCGCGGCCACATGGGCGCGCGTCAATTCCTCGGCACTGATCGCGCCCTCATTCAGCGCGGCAAGCGCACCGGCCAGGGTAAAATCGGTCGGATGCATTATTCCACCACCTTCGGTACGCCGAAATATTCGCCCTCTCGATCCGGCGCATTGGCCAGCACGGCTTCGGCCTGGCCACCATCGGTCACCACATCTTCGCGCATCGGCATGGCCGCCACCCCGCCGGGGGTGCCGCCCGCCATGGGCTCCACCCCATCCGTATTCACGGCCTGGAGCTGTTCAATCCAGCCCAAAATGCCGTTGAGCTCGCCCTGCACACGGGCGACATCCTGTTCTTCAAGGCGCAGGCGGGCCAAGGCCGCAACGCGCCTGACGGTGGCGGTGTCGAGGGACATGAAATCAGTACTTCCCGGAAAAAGAGCGCCGGACCATAAGGCCCCCGATGGCTCTCTTCAACCTGACAGATTTGCGCGCCGCGCTCCCCCGGCATTCCCGGCTGATCGGCCTTGATCCCGGGGAGAAGACCGTGGGCGTGGCGCTGAGCGATGTCTCGCTGATGTTGGCCAGCCCCTATGTCAGCCTGAAACGCGGGAAACTTGCCGCCATGGCGGCCGAGATCAAGGTGATTGCCGCTAAGGAAGGCGTGGGGGGCTTGGTGGTGGGCCTACCCCTTGGCCTTGATGGGTCCTTCGGCCCGGCGGCGCAGGCGGCGCGGGATTGGGCGCGGTCCCTGTCTGATGCCACCGGCTTGCCGGCGGCGCTTTGGGATGAAAGGCTTTCCTCGGCGGCGGTGAACCGCATGATGGTGGGGGAAGCCGATCTCAGCCGGGGTAAAAGGGCGGCGGCTGTGGACAAGGCGGCAGCGGCGTGGATGCTACAGGCGGCTTTGGACGCAACCAAAGGATGAGGCGCATGGATCAAATTCTGGTGGAAATCGCGCTGGATGGGCGCATCCGCTACGCCATTGGCGCGCTGGCGGGGCTTGGCTTTGCCATGCTGGGCTTTGCGCTGCTGCCGCAATTCCTGGCCGAATGGCCGGCCATCACGCCCCGGCTTTTGGGGCTTGGCTTCCCGATCCTGGGGCTTGGGATGTTCCTGTGGCTGTCCTTCATCCCGGCACCCCATGCGCTTGCGATTCGCGCCGATGGCAGCGCGGTTTTCACCCGCAGCGTCACCACCTGGTGGCGGTTTTTTGACATGTTTGAGACGCT
>CAMCEP010000334.1 GCA_945873675.1 Asaia bogorensis | reverse complement strand
TGCGATCATGACGTCTACAAAGGTCGTCTCCAGGGCTTCCTGCCCTTGAATGGCGGCAATGCCGGAACCGATGCCCTCTCGTGGGATGGGCGGGACATACACAGGCCGTTCTGGCACTGCGGTAGTATTGGCAAGGCGTATTGCCGCCAGTTCTAGACGCTCCACGGCTCGCTGCATGCCGCTCAGCGTCGCATTCATTGCGGCATTGATGCCGCCGGGGATGGTTTTCGTCATGAAGCTAATCTAACCGAGATTCGTAAATAAAGTTCTGAAGATTAGACACCCCTGGTGGAAATCTGCGGCTACCCCTCACTTTTTTTGGTTCACTCCGCCGCCGCGCGCCGATCAAGATGCTGGCGCAGCCTTGGCATCACTTCCTGCGCCAGGCGGGCCATGCTCTCAGCCTCCCAAGCGGCATTGGGGCCGGACCAATCAAGCCCCGCCATCAACACATGGCCATAGGGTCCGGCTTCCTCACGCAGCGCAATCAGCTTATCCAAAACGGTGCGCGGGCTGCCGGCAATCACACAGGCGTCGATCATATCCTCAGCCGTTGCGGCGTTATGGTCCATGTCTTCGCGCGGTGTCATGGTGGCGGCGAGACCCGCGCGCTTCGCGAGGCTGCCAAGGTAGTCGAAGTAATAGCGAGTCGCCCCTTCCGGCGCGGTGGCACGGGCGCGGGCTTCGGCATCGGTTGCCGCAATCACGAAATTCCGCGCCATGCGCCAGCGCGCGCCATCCGGCGCCTGGCCGGCTTCGCGCTGACCGGCGGCGAAGCTTTGCCAATGGCCGGCCAAGATGCGGTGCGCCACGAAATTGGCGCTGATCACGCCCCAGCCGCGCTTGGCCGCCAACGCCACGCCCTGCGAATCCTTGGACCGGGCCGAGACATGAATGGAAGGCCCGCCTGGCTGGAAGGGCTTTGGCATATAACCCACGCCATATTTCGGCAGCACATTGCGGGAAATCTTCACCGGCCAGGTTTCGCCGCCGACATCATAAGGGGGTTCGGCGGCCCAGATGCGTTGGATGGTCTCAAGCGATTCGACCATACGCTTGCCGCGTTCCTTGGGCTCGATATCGCCAAACAGTTCAAAATCCGAAGATAAGCCCCCCGCGCCAATCCCCATCATGAAGCGCCCCTGCGCCATATGATCGAATTGTGCGACCTCGGCCGCCACAATCGCCGGATGGTGATTGGGCAGGTTGATCACGCCGGTGCCGAAATTCAGGCTCGTGCGGTGCACCAGCCCTGCCATGAACATCAAGGGCGATGCGATGGGTTCGGATGTGGCGGAAAAATGCTCCCCCACCCAGACCTCCTGAAAGCCCAGGCGATCTGCGAGCAGGGATTTTTCCGTATCCTCTGCCAGGGTTTCATGCATGGGGCGCTCCGGCGGATGGAGCGGCATCATGAAAAGGCCAAGATGCATGCGGCGCTTCCTCAATTCATTTTGGGCGATGTGCCTCGCCACTTGAACCGAAAGCCTAAAGCAAGCTTATGCCAAAGGTGAAGGGGGGGGTGGCCTTGCCAGGGGGCGCTTCTGCCCCGATGTTTCTCCTGTGACCCCTTCAGCCAGACTCGCCGCGGCGATCGAGCTTCTTTCAACGCTCGAAGCCCAATGCTTTGCCCCCGATGCCCGTCGCCGCCCGGCAGATGCCGTGGCCAGCGATTTTTTCCGTGCCCGACGCTTCATTGGCGGGGGAGATCGGCGGAGCGTCAGCGAATGGGTATGGGGCGTGGTGCGGCAAAGGCTGCGGCTGGATTGGAACCTATCGCGCCTGCCAGCTGAACCCACGCCGCGGCTTTTGCTGATGGCCTATCTCGTGCTGGTGGCACGCTGGACGGAGGCCGATATCGGCCGCGGCTTTTCCGGCGAACGCTATGGCGCGGCCCCGCCCAATCCAGCCGAAGCCCGCGCGGTGCGAATCATGGCCGGGCGAGAGCTTTTGCACCCGGACATGTCCGAATCGGTGCGCTTCAACCTGCCGGAATGGCTGCTGCCGGATTTCCATGCGCGTTTCGGCGCGGCGCTGGCAGACGAAGCCACTGCCATGGAACAGCCCGCCGCGCTTGATCTGCGGGCCAATCTGCTGCGCGGCACCCGGGCGGAAGCCGCTGCAGCCCTGGCGGCCGAGGGTATTGCCACGGAACCCACGCCGTTTTCCCCCTGGGGGCTGCGCGTCCCATCCCGCCGGCCGGTGACCGGCACGGCCGCCTTCAAATCCGGCCTGATCGAAGTGCAGGATGAAGGCAGCCAATTGATCGCGCTTTTGGCCGATGCCCGGCCTGGGATGCGGGTTGCCGATTACTGCGCTGGCGCCGGGGGCAAGACGCTCGCCATGGCGGCCACCATGGAAAATCGGGGCAAGATCACCGCCTGCGATACCTCTGCCCCCCGGCTGGAAGGAGCGGCTTTGCGCTTCCGCCGCGCCGGGGTGGATAATGCCGAACGCCATTTGCTGAGCGCCGGCGACCGCTGGGCCAAGCGCCGCGCCGGCAGTTTTGATCGCGTGTTGGTGGATGCGCCCTGCACCGGCACTGGCACTTGGCGGCGCAACCCGGATGCCCGGCTGCGCACCCGCCCAGCCGATTTGGCCGAACTTGTTGCGGTGCAAAACGACATTCTCGACAGGGCAAGAGAATTGGTGCGTCCGGGCGGCAGATTGGTCTACGCTACCTGTTCCGTATTGCCTGCGGAGAATGAGGAGCGGATGGAAAGCTTTCTGGCCAGTAACCCAGATTTCGCACCATTGGCGCTTGAAGCGCTATGGCCTGCGCTATGCCCCGATGTCGCGCAGCCCTGCGCGGGACCGTGGTTGCGGCTTTCTCCTGGCGCGCAGGGCACGGATGGATTTTTCTGCGCTGTCCTGGAAAGAAAGCCATGATTGCGATCCGCCGCGCCCGTGCAAGCGATGCCGCCGCGATTGGCGCGCTGCATGTCGCGGTTTGGCGCAGCGCCTATGCCGGCATTCTGCCCGATGCCTATCTGGCCGGGCTTTCCGCGACCCGCCTTGCGGCGGCTTATCAGCGCGACATGTTCGACCGGCGCGGCGGCTATGCCGTGTTTGTCGCAGTGGCGTCTGGCGATGACGCGCCGGAAGGCAGCGCGCCAGATGAAGCGACGATCATCGGCTTTGCATCTGGCGGTCGGTCTCGGCGCGGGGACATTGCAGATGGGGAGATCAATACGCTCTATCTGAATGAGGATTACCGGGACCGTGGCACCGGGCGGCGGCTGATGCGCGCAGCGGCAGCGCATCTGCGCGTGGTGGGGTGCCGTTCGGCCATGGTTTGGGTGCTGCGCGACAACCCAACCCAATGGTTCTACCGCCATCTTGGCGGGCGGGTGGTGGCGCGCGGCCAAACCCGCGTGGGTGGTCAGACCGTGGATCAGGTAGCGATGTTGTGGGAGCCGATAGATACGCTGCTGGCGGCCACCGC
>CAMCEP010000333.1 GCA_945873675.1 Asaia bogorensis | reverse complement strand
ATGTGATGGCCCGGCGCGGAGGGCTTGTGAAGCCCAAATCCGGCATCAGAACAGATGGAGCGCGTGCGGTGCCCAGAAGGCGAAGCCGCTGAAGACCAGCCCAACCACGCCAAGCCCGCCGGCCACCATGGCCAATAAGCCCACCCCGGTAATGATGGAGGCTGAGGCCAGCACAATCGCCACCTGAAAGGCAGCCGAGCCGATTTCGTAATTGTGATAGGCGGCGCTGGCGTTATCGCGCTTTTTCTCCGCCTCCTTCGCGCGGGCCATCAATTCGCGGCGACCTTCGCCCGTGTCAGGCTCACTCTCCCAACGTGTTGCGGACCCCCGCCATGCTTCGATCTGGCGTTGAATGGCGGCGCGCTGGCCCTCGGGCGCCGCGGCCAGATCAAGCGCGGCCTGTTCGGCGGCCGTGCGCACCGTGGTCTGGCGAATGGTCCGCGCCTGGAAGAAGGCCCAAAGATTGGCGGCTTCCACATTCTTGGCCAAGGCTTCCGTCTGCGCGCCTTTCGCTCCGGTTTCGGCCAGCGCCAGAAACAGCGCCAGCACGGCGATCAGTAGCGCAACGCCCTTATGGCCATCTCCACCGTGTTCCCCACCATGCCCATGACCTGCCATCGCTGCCCCCATTTCGGGCGCGAATCGGCACCCATGGGGTCATCTTCGGCATCACCGCTTCACTGTCCAGACTGAAAAGGCCTATTCCCTCTCCCCACTGGGCAGTTCGGCGGCCAAAAGCAGCGCCATCACGGCGCGCACGGTGTCATTCGCGCCTCGTCGCGTTTCCTTGCCAAGCGCATCATCGCCTTCCAGCCGGGTGGAGGCTTCCATCACCTCAGTTGCTGTTGCGCCGGTGCGCGTGATTTCGACCAAAAGAACCTCATCAACATGACCCAGAATGGCGCGGATTTCAGCGGGGGTGACCTGACCCGACATGAATTATGCCCCCGGCCCCAGATGCAGGGGCCGCACCAGGCTGGCCTGCGGTCCTTCCTCACCCTCACTCAGAATCAAGGTCACGGCAGCACCAATATGAAGCTTGTCGAAGCCATGATCCGCAACGCTGTGGCGGTGGAAATAAACTTCTTGCCCATCATCCAGGGTGATGAAGCCGTGATCGGCCTTGGGTTCTAACCGCGTCACACGGCCCGAAGGTGGCGCGATATGGGCCTTCACATCGCCTTCCTGCTTTTCGCGATGCCTTGCCACCTGACGTTCCGCTGCACGAAACGCATCGCGCAGCGCTACCGCAGCGCTTTCATGCGCATGATCGCGCGGGCTTTCATGCGTCACGACCACCTCCCCGCCCGGCAGATCCAGCCGGATATGCACGCGCCACAACATGCCCTGATGCTTGTGCCGATGCGGCGCTTCCAGCACCACATCGCATCGCGTCAGGCGCGGCGCGCGGCGCGCGAGGTGTTCGGCTTCGTGGCGGATGCGCGCTTCCAGCGCGGGCGAGGATTCGATATCGCGAAAGGCGATCTTGAGCGGCGTTTCCATGCCGCCCTAGATAGGATGTCTGATCGCCCTTGGCCCCTGTTTTGGCGCAGGCGCACCATCACGAATGACGGCGCGAATTTTACCCGACACCTTCCATGCCAGCGATGGCGAGAATGGCTGCCAAGCTTGAACGCATACCGCGCAATGCTTCCGTTGGTTCCACATCCAGCCATTCATCCAAAGAATGCGCCCGCCCGCCACGCCCACCTGCGCCAATTTTCAGCGCCGGAATGCCAAGCGCCATCGGGATATTCGCATCCGTCGAAGACCATTCAAATGTTGGACGGTAGCCTTCTGACGAAACCGCCGCCGCAGCCAGTGCGCGGATTGGGTTGCCAGCCGGCGTTTCCCCTGCAGGGCGGTCACCCACGGGTGTGATCTCCGCCGTGATGGCGCCATTGGCGGTGGAGCGAGCTGCGTTTTCGGTCGCAACCGCCAAATCCACAATGTCCAGAAACGCCCGATCCAGCTTGGCAAGTTCGGCAGCCGAGGCGGAGCGCAAATCAACTTCAATCACCACGCGATTGGCGATGGCATTGATGGAAGTGCCGCCCGAGACAACACTCACGCAATGCGTGGTGGGTGGGTTATCGGGTACCTTCACCGCGGCTAGGCCACGCGCACATTCCGCCATGGCATACATCGGGTTCACCAGACCAAAAGCGGCATAGGAATGCCCGCCCGGCCCCTGGAAGGTCACGCGATAGCGCTTGGAACCCACGCCGCCGCTGACAATGCCTTCCACCTGCGGGCTATCCACCGTCAGAAAACCACGAATGCGCGCGCGATGCCGGCCTTTGGCGAAAAGATGGCGAATGCCGCGCAAATCGCCCAAGCCTTCTTCCCCGACATCACCAACAAACAACAGATCATGCCGGGTGCGAATGCCCGCCGCATCCAAAGCGCGCAAATAGCCGAGATTGACCGCGAGCGACCAGGTATCGTCACTCACGCCTGGCGCGAAAAGCTTGGTGCCTTCGCGCTTCACGCGCACATCCGTCCCTGCGGGAAACACCGTGTCCAGATGCGCAGCAATCACTAGAATCTCGCCATTGCCGAAGCCGCGGCGTAAGCCCATCACATTGCCGATCTCATCCTGCTCTACTTCTTCCAACCCATGGGCGCGCAGCATGGCAAGATAGGCGGCCGCGCGTTCTTCCTCGGCAAAAGGTGGGGCGGGGATTTGCGTAAGCGTGATGCAATCTTCCACCATGCGCGCATGATCAGCGGCAAGTTTTTCGGAAGCAGCGGCAAAGCGCGCATCGGCGCGAATGGCCGCGATGGTTTCGTCTGGGGTCATTGCCTTTTCCTCAAGCCCGGCGCCAGCGCATGACGCCAGCATTGTCCTGTTCCACTGCCACTTCACCCATCACCTGCAAGCGCCGCAAATGCGCCAGAGTCTCGCCCAGCCCAAAACCAAGATTACGTAAATCGAGCGGGCGACGAAACAGCACCGGCAGCAGATCATGCGCGCTGCTATCGGCCATGGCATCCATCAGCAGCGAAAGCCGTTCCGCGTGATGCGCTTCCAGCCAATCTAGCCGTGCATGCAGGCCGTAGAACGGTTCCCCATGGGAAGGCAGCACCAGCACATCTTCCGGCAGGGCGCGGAATTTCTGCAAGGATGCCAGAAAGGCGCCAAGCGGATCAGCGGCAGGTTCGCCGGGATGCAAGCCAATATAAGGCGAAATGCGCGGTAGAATCTGATCAGCGGCAATCAGCACGCGGTCTTCCGCATTGTATAGGCAAGCCATATCCGGCGCATGGCCCTGGCCGGTCATCACGCGCCAGGGTTGCCCGCCAATGCTTAGCGTCTGCCCATCCGCGATGGCTTCAAAAACACGCGGCAGCGGTGCGACCGATTTCACATAAAGCGGCCCACGTGCGCGGAGGAATTCCGCAAATTCGGCCGGCGCGCCAGCGGCTTCGGCAAAGCGCGCCTG
>CAMCEP010000332.1 GCA_945873675.1 Asaia bogorensis | reverse complement strand
TTCAAGGATGCCAGTGCTGATCGGCGTATCCTCGATCATGGCGCGATAATCATAATAGCCCATCGCAGCCATATCGCCATCGGCATGGCGATTTTTCTGATAGCGCTGGAACAGGGTGAATTGTTCCGCCGTAGCGCGGGCCGGCATTTCGGAAACGGTCAAATCAGCATTGGCGCGCAGGATGCGGCGCTGCGTGCGGTCTGGCGTGAATTCCTCGCTCACCACGCGGATCGGCACGCAGGCCTGGCAGCCGGGGCAAACCGGCGCATAGGCAATGTTGTGGCTGCGGCGAAAGCCAGCGCGCGAAAGGCGTTCATGCAAAGCTTCCGCTTCCGTGCCGGAAAGCTCGGTCACGATCTTCCGCTCCGTCCGGCCCGGCAAATAGGGGCAGGGCAGCGGCGCGGTCGTATAGAAGAATTGCGGACGGCGGGGCGGGCGATGCAGCATGCGTGGGTATTTTCGCCTCAGACCGCTTTGGAATCAACCACCTTGCATACGCCCCCTATGGCGCGGGGTTCAGGCGGATGCGCCCGGTCACCTCACGCGGGGCGGCCAGCGGTAAAAGCGCGCCGTCGCGCCAAAGCGGCAGCATATCGCCCCAATGCCGGCTGAAGGGGTGGCCGGATTGGCCGGTCGCGATCACGGCAAAGGCGCCATCGGGTGCGGCCAAATCCATCACGCCGCGAAAGCCCGAGCCATGAACCGCGGCAAAGCCCGAGCCCCGGAAAGCAGCGCGGGCCACGGTTTCGCCATCCCCACCCGGAGCAGCGCGCAGGCCCAGCCAATCCCGCAGAAAGGGGATGAAGCGCAGAATGGCGTGATCGAATTGCGCGATATGGGCCGCGCCCCAGCGCCATTGGCGTGGATCGGCGCCATACTGAGGCGTCAGCGCTGCCACCGCTTCAGCCAAGGCCGCCGCCAGCAAGGGCGCGCAGCCCCCTTCCCCGCACCAGCGCGAAGCCGCATCGCTGCCTTGCAGCAGGGGCCGCAGGAATTCGGGGGATGGCGCGAAAGCATCTGCCGTCAGCTTGGCATGCACGAGCAATGCCCGGCCGAAACCGCGCATGGTCGCGTGGAAGATCAGCGGTTCTGGCCGCGTCGCGTCCATTTCCCCATTCCAGGCTTGCAGCAAAGTAAGCGCTGCCCCAGCTGCGCCTTCCATGGGCGGCAGGCCGCGAAAGGCTGGCAAAGCTTCGGCCGCGAAAAGGCTGAGGCGATCCATCTGCAAGGCCGCGAAATCCGCTGGCGCATGTTGGGGCTGCACGGCCAAGCCGGCACCAATGCGCCGGAAGCGCCAATCCCCATGCCAATCCCGGCTGAGAAAGGCCGGATGATCCGCCGGCGCCACGCGGTTATTCGCGTTCACAATCACGCCGCTTGTTGGGTTTTCGACATGCGGCTTGGCCTCAAAAGGCAGAAAACCATCCCATCCGGCAGCGCCATCCCAGCCCGGGCGCGGCAGCGCGCCATCACCAGCCCGGCGCTGCGGCACGCGCCCAACGATGAACATCGCAATCCCGCCGGCACGATCCGCCAGCATCAAATTTTGCACGGGGCTGGTGATATCCTCCGCCGCCGCGCGGGCTTCCTTGATGTCGCGCGCGCCATTCAAGCGCAACAAGCCGCGTGCCGAGGTCTCGCCCGCCGAAAGGCTTGCCATGGCAAGTGCCAGCACCGTGCCCGCCTTGCCTGCAAAACTTGGATCAAGATCGGAAAGCACCGGCCCGTGGCGCGTTTCACGAAAGCGGAAAGCCACCGGCGCCGCACCGCGCACGGCGATCTCCGTTTCATGCAAAATGAAATCGCGCGGCCCTTCCGGCGTTTCATAGCGCCCATCCTCAGTCAGTTTTTCGATGAAGATATCCTGCGTATCCGCATGCGTGGTGGTGAAGCCCCAAGCCAGGCTTTCATTCCGCCCGATCACAATCCCCGGCACGCCAGGCGCGGTGGCACCCATCAGCATGCGCCCATCCGGCAGGGTGATGCGCGCCAGATACCAAAGAATGGGCGCGCTATGCGAAAGATGCGGATCGGCAGCGAGCAAGGGCGCACCGGACGCACTCCGCCCCGCTCCTACAGCCCAGGCGTTGGAGGCAATCTCTGGCAAAGGCGCATCTTCCGGAAAGCGTGGCAGATGCTGACCAAGAGCTGCAAGCGCCGCGCCATTCAGGCCCTCACCGCGCAGCGCGCCACTTGCCTTCGCTTCAGTCTGCATCAACGGTTCATCGGGGCGGCCCGCTGTTGTATCCTCCGGCCATAGATCAGCGAGTTGTTCGGGCGAAAGCCGCGCCGCAAGCCCTGCGCGTTCCAATTCCATGCGCCAATTACCGCCGAGCCAAAGCCCCATAATCTTGCCCCAGAGCAGGCTATCCAGTGGCTGCCAGGGTTCCGGCGCGCCGAGTGCGATGAATTCCGGCGCGGCGAAACGCCCGCGGGCCGCGATCCAGCCATTCACGCCGCGCGCATAGGCATCAAGCGCCGCGCGGGTTTCCGCATCAAGCGCAGCCAAATCCGCTGTGGCGCGTTCTTCCAGCCGCAATAGCCGCATGAAGCGATCAAGGCGCAGCGCCGCCGCACCCGCTACCGCAGCACTCTGCCCGCGCGCGCCACGGCGCATCATCTCCATCTGAAACATCCGGTCGCGCGCATGTAAAAAACCAAGCGCTGCCCAGGCATCTTCTTCGCTTGTGGCCGTAATATGCGGAATGCCGCGTGTATCGAGTGTAATGGCAACTGGCGCTGCAAGCCCCGGAAGCGCCAATTCAGCATTGCGCGCGGGCAGGCTCCACCAAATCGCGCCGGCAATGCCGCCCAGCAACAGCAGGATCATCGCTGTCAGAAAAACGCCAAGGCGCTTCGCCCAAAACCCAAAGCCCCGATGGTGTGGGCGACGGCGTTTCATGCGGCGGGGGGGATATTGCCGGTGCGGATCATAAACGCCGCGCGCGCCACGGCACCGCGCCAATCCGCATTGCCATCCGGGCAGCGCACCAGCCGGACAGAGGGATACCAAAGCGTGTCTTCCCGCCCCTGCTGCCAACGCCAATCGGAATTGCGCCCATGGGTCAGCATCAGCGCAGGCCGCCCGAGCGCGCCGGCCAGATGCAAGACGGCGGTATCCACCGTCACCACCAAATCAAGCGCCATGATGGCGGCGGCGGTATCCAGAAACCAATCCGGTCTGTTATCCATCTCTGGCCCCAGGCGATCGAGCGCGAAGGGCGCTTCAGCATCCTCACCCGGGCCCTTTTGCAGCGCGAAAAGCCGCGCGCCGCCCAGCGCTGCGATGGGTGCAAAGATGGGAAGAGGCACGGACCGATTGCGATCCACCGGCGCCTTGGGATTACCCTGCCAGACAATGCCGATGCGAAAGCCCTGATTGCCGATGCGCTGGCGCCAACGCGCCACGCGTTCCGGTTCCGCCGCCAAATATGGGATGCGTCCCTG
>CAMCEP010000331.1 GCA_945873675.1 Asaia bogorensis | reverse complement strand
TCAATGCCGACAAAGATCATGCCGCGCGCCTTCAATTCCGGGCCGATGCGCGCGCAGATTTCCCGCTCTCGCTCGCTCAGCTTGGTCGGTTCAGGCCGACCGCCGACATGCATATTAGACCGCGCTTCGCCCGCCGCCGGCACGCGATTGATACCGCCCATGGCAACGCCATCCACCAGGATGATGCGCTTATCGCCTTCCCGCACAGCAGGCAGGTATTGCTGGATCATGAGCGGTTCACGCGAGCGTTCCGTGAAAAGCTCCACCAGCGCATTCATGTTGGGATCATCGGGGCGCAGATGGAACACGCCCGCGCCGCCATTGCCGAAAAGCGGCTTGATGATGATGTCGCCATGTTCCGCCCGGAAGGCGGCGATGCGGCGGCGGTCTGCCGTGACCATCGTAACCGGCATCAAATCCGGGAAATGGGTGACGAACAGCTTTTCCGGCGCGTTGCGGACCTGAGCGGGGTCATTCACCACCAGGGTCTTGGGGTGGATATGTTCCAGGATATGGGTGGCCGTGATGTAGCCCATGTCAAAGGGCGGGTCCTGGCGCATCAGCACCACATCGGCATCGCGGCCAAGGTCCAGTTCGACCTCTGCCCCGAAGGTGTAGTGGTTGCCATATTCGCGCCTAAGCGTGATGGGCCGCGCCCAGGCGGTGACGCGCCCGCCGCGCAGCGCCAAATCCCGGACATGGTAATGCCAGAGCTTATGGCCCCGCGCCTGGGCTTCCAGCATCAGGGCGAAGGTGGAATCGCCATCAATATTAATGGTTTCGATCGGGTCCATCTGGACCGCAACGCGCAGCGAAGTCGTCATGCCATCTATCCTGGTTCTGGCCCGTTAGGGGGTTTGAAGCCGAGTTTTGGCCGCCGCGCCAGCCCGGGGCGGCTTGGGGTGCCACGAAACAGGTTGCAATGGTCTCAAATCCTTGCCTAACCTATCCCAAGCGTTAACCGGGCCCCGGTCCGGGAGGCAGCAAACAATGAATAAACAAGGAGGAACCGAATTATGACGGAAATCAAAAGGCGTACCCTATTGCGCTCTGGCGCCGGGGTGGCGGCGGCGGGCATCCTTTCCGCCCCCATGGTCCATGCCCAAGGCACCGGCGGCACGCTCCGCTGCGGCTTCTGGGACCATTGGGTGCCCAATGGCAATGTGATTATGCGCCAGCTTTGCGCCGAATGGGGCCAGGCCAATCGCGTTGATGTGCAGATGGATACGGTCACGTCCAACGGCAACCAGATCCTGCTGACGATCAACGCCCAGGCGCAATCGCGCACCGGCTATGACCTGATGTCCTTCCCCGCCTGGGAGCCGAGCAACCATCAGCGCATGCTTGAGCCGGTGGATGATGTCATGCGCAACCTGACCCAGAAATACGGCGCCGTGACCCCGGCGGCTGAATATCTGGGCAAGCCTGCAGGCACTTGGGTGGCGATCCCGGCCGTGGCCGGCACGCAGTTGAAGCCCGCTTGCGTGCGTTTTGACCTTTTGCAGCAGCATGCCGGCATTGATATCCGCGCCATGTGGCCGGCACGGAACGCGGCTGGCCCGACCGCAGATCAATGGAATTGGGAAACCTTCGCCCGCGCCGCGGAAGCTTGCCACAAGGCCGGCTTCTCCTTCGGCCTGCCCATGGGCAGCTTTACCGATGCGGTGGATTGGGTGGGCGCGCTTTTCGAATCCTATGGCGCCTTCATGATGGATGCGCGGGGCACGATCACGGTACGCAACAACGCCAAGCTGCGCGCTGCGGTGGAAATGTGCGCACGCATCAGCCGCTTCCTGCCCAATGATGTCTGGGCCTGGGATGATGGCGGCAATAACCGCGCGCTGATTTCCGGCCGTTCAGCGCTTGTCTTCAACCCGCCTTCAGCCTGGGCGGTGGCGAAGCGTGATGCGCCGCAAGTGGCGGAAAACTGCTGGACAGTGCCGATGCCGGCCGGGCCGGAGGGCCGCTTTGCAGCCTATCTGCCTTATTTCTGGGGCATCTGGAATTTCAGCCGCAGCAAAGGCGCGGCCAAGGCCTTCCTGGAATGGCTGTCTGATCGCGCCCAGGCGGAACGCCAGACCAACGGGTCCGCTGGGTATGACATTCCGCCCTTCACCAGCATGTCGGACTTCAAGGTTTGGGAAACTGAAGGCCCGCCGGTGGGTTCGGTCTACAACTACCCGGTGCGCGCACATCACAATGCGAAGACCTCCATCGCCATGGCCCCCGCGCCGGCGGCAATGGCGGTGCAGATGTATAATCAGGGCCTGAATACCAAGCTCATTGCCCGCATCGTGCAGGGTGGTGAATCCGTGGATCAGGCGCTTGGCTGGGTCGAGCGCGAGCTCAACACCATCCGCCGCGGCGGCTGACCGCGCATGACGGGCGGCCCCGCGCCGCCCGTCTTTCTTTTCAGGAAAGGTTGAGACCATGGCCGCTGACGCCAGCACGGCGCCAAATATGCCTTCTGCGCCCAATTCAGGGCGCGCTTCCAGCCTGCAACGCTTGGCGCGTCGCCGTTCCACTATTGCCGTTCTGATGACCACTCCCTTGCTGGTGGTGTTGATCGGCTTGGTTGCCTATCCGGCGGGCTACGGGATTTACCTTTCCACACTTAATCGCCGCATGACCGGCTTCATGGAAGCCGAATGGCTGCCACACGGCCTCGGCAATTTCGAGATTTTGTTCGAAAGTGAAACATTCTGGGCGGTTGCCTGGCAATCCTGCATTTTTGCGATCACCGCGGTGATCCTGAAGGCGCTGGTCGGCTTTTGGCTCGCGCATATGCTGCACCACATCCCAAGCAAGGGGCAGCGGAAATGGCGCGGCATGTTGCTGGTGCCTTGGGTTATTCCGCCAGCGCTTTCCACGCTTGGATGGTGGTGGATGTTTGACCCTGCCTATTCTTCCATCAATTGGCTGTTTCAGGTTGTTGGCATTCCGCAAGTGCCCTGGCTTGGTGAGAAATGGTGGGCGCGGCTTTCCATCATCATCGTCAATGTCTGGTATGGCGCGCCCTTCTTCATGATCATGTATCTGGCCGCACTCAAATCCGTGCCGGAACAGCTTTATGAAGCGGCAGCGATTGATGGTGCGACAAGCTGGCAGCGCCTGCGCTATGTGACCCTGCCGATGATGGCAAACATCATTTCCATCACCGTGCTGTTCAGCCTGATCGTGACCTTTGCGAACTACGATATTGTGCGCGTGCTGACCAATGGCGGGCCGCGTGATCTGACGCATGTCTTCGCGTCCTACGCCTTCCAGGTTGGGATTCTTTCGGGCAATATTCCGCGCGGTGCCGCGGTAAGCCTGTTCATGTTCCCGATCCTTGCCATTTGCGCCTTCTTCGTGCTGCGTGGCGTCACCCGTCGCAATAAGGAGCAGATGTAATGTCAGCAGCCGCTGCAACAAATCGCGATATGCCGAGCCTTTATGGCACGGCGGGATCG
>CAMCEP010000330.1 GCA_945873675.1 Asaia bogorensis | reverse complement strand
CGGATATTTCCACGGTTTGATCGTTTGAACGTAAAACGCGGCCCGAAAGCTCGGACCGCGCTTTGTTTCATGTTGCCAATTAGGCCGCTTGCAGACGCTGGATCAGCGATTGCGTGGCACCACGCAACTGCACCGCCTCATCAGCAAGTGACTTGGTGGCGTGGTTGATGGTGCCAATCGCCTTGCCGGTATCCTCGGTCATTGTGGAAACAAGACCGATAGAGCCTTCCAGCGAACCCACCGAAGAAGCGGCAGACCGCAGGCTTGAGGCGATCTCCGCCGTGGTGGCGGATTGTTCTTCCACCGCCGCGGCAATGGCGCCGTTTTCGTTGTTGAGCTGGCTAATGCGGCCTACGATTTCGCGGATCACCTCAACCACATCCGAGATGATGGATTGCATGGCGCTGATTTCGCCCTGAATCCCCTCGGTCGCCTTGGCCGATTGCGCGGCCAGGTTCTTCACTTCTGAAGCCACCACAGCAAAGCCCTTGCCGGCATCACCCGCGCGGGCCGATTCAATGGTTGCATTCAGCGCCAGAAGATTGGTCTGCGCCGCGATGGACCCAATCAGCCCGGTCACATCATTGATCCTGACCGATGCCGCATTCAGCCCATCAATCAAGGAGGTGACGCGATCAGCCTCATCGGCGGCACTGCGCGCCGTCTGCGCCACGGCATTCACGCGCGCCGAGACTTCAGAGATCGCGACGGTAAGTTGTTCCGCCGCGGCAGAGACGCTCTGGATGCCATTATTGGCTTCCGTGCCCTCATGCGCCGCGGTGCGGGCTTGAGTAAGCGCAGTGTCGGTAGTACTGGCAACCTTGCCGCCTTCCACCACCAGCTTGGCCGAATTGTCGGACAGCGCCGAGACGGATTGGCCGATGGCCTTTTCCAGGTCATTGGCGATTTCCTGAATGGCGGCACGGCGTGCGGATTCCAATTCCGCACCGCGCTTGGCTTCTGCCTCACGCAGCTTCGCCGTTTCCACCAGGCCATCGCGGAAGATGGTGGTGGCGCGGCTCATGTCGCCGATTTCATCCACGCGGCTGGCATGCGGAATGCCAACGCCAAGATCACCCTTCGCAAGCCTGTCCATGGAACCGGAAAGCTGATCGAGCGGCTTCGAGATGCGCAGCACCAGCAACCAGGCGGCAGCAGCGGAAACCGCGAGGATCATCGCCACCGCGATACCAAGGATGGAGCGCCAGAAGGCAACCCGATCTTCCGCAGTGCGGATGGTGGAAGCCAGGCGTTCTTCAAGGGCGACATAGAATTGGTCAATCGGGCCCATGATATCGGCCTTGAAGCGGTGATAATCCGCGCCGTGCATCAGATCACGCGCCATGGCGAAATCGGGATCGCGCTGGACGGTGAATTTACCTTCGGAGTCAGCGAAGATCCCCTTGGCGGCGTTGATCGCAACCGTTTCAAGCTGGATCAGCGCATCGGAATTCTGCTGTGCCTGACGCAGAAGCGCGAATTCCGCTTCCGAGAAGCCAGCTTCGCGCATCATCTGTTGCAGCGGGATACGCGCGCCATCCGGGCGCGGTGCGCGGCCAGTGGCCGCCACGAAATCCCAATAGATGCGGTGATAATCCACCGGGCGCGGCTTTTCGCCATTGCGAATCCCGATCACCGACAGGAATTGTTCTTCCCATTTCGGATCGCCCGTCACCACATAGGTACGCGCATTGCGCGTAATATCGTCCGAGCTCTGGCGCAATTCATCGGCCAGACGATAGGACAAATGTTGGTTCTGATAGGCGCTGCGCGCATCGCTGAAGGCATCCTGCATCATCAGGAAGGACAGCAGAGCAAGGCCCGATGCAGCAGCAAGGGCAAGGCTCATGACAATGGCCAAAGGCCGAATTCGTAACATTTGGGTCTCCTGGTCCCCTTAGCGTTTCCAAAAGCCATACTTTCGTTCCAAAGGCGCATGCGGGTGCAGTAAGTCGCGATCACCAGCAAACTGGCGTCGCTGCGCACCTGCCTGCCTCGGAACGAGGTGGATGACAGCTACATGGTATGCGACCTTGGTGAAGGAGCCCTGAAAGCAGGCGTGAAAATTTCTCAATGAGTGTATTTTTAAAATGCCGAAGAAAACGGCATTGCCTAAATTTTCGTAAAAGTGACTGAGCAAATGTCGAATGCCTGATTGAAAAATACGCGTTCTTCCTCACTGCCTATTCAGGAATTTCGCCTAACATGCGCTCCTATTCCTTGATCATGCTGGTACGGAAAATCCGATGGCCTCCATCACCCAAGCGCCTTCCCACAAACGCTCTCTCTTGGGGCTTGGCCTTGTTGCCGGGCTGACCGCCTTGGGCACCGCAGGCATTATGTATGGCTTGCCGCAGACGCTACCTGCGCCGTCGGCCGATCCACGCCTGCCCATGCTGGCGCGCAGCCTGGATATCGCCGAAGGCGCAACACAACTTTCCAGCGCTGTGCCATCCATGCTGCTGGCGCGATCCGATGTGGAATTGGCGGATGCAGGGCGCCGCACGCGCCAGGCTGAAGACCGCTTGAATGCGTTGCTGCGTGGCAATGCGCAGGTTCCAGCATCCGTCCAGTCAACCAGTACAAATCTTGCCACTGCACTGCGCCAGCTTGGCGCCGCGCTGGAAGCCGAACAGAAAGCGCGGCAGGAAGCGGAACGCCAAAGCACAGCGCTTGGTGCTGCGCATCGCGTATTTCGTGCCACCTTGCTGCCCGCCATTGATGAAGTGGGCCAGGAAATCAGCCGCACCATGAATGCGCCGCCCACAGCGCGCGGCCAGGCGCCCAGGCCGCGCGGCTTGCTCGTCAATAATGAAATCCCCCGTCAGTCGGCACTGCTCCGCGCGCGTGGTGCGGCCGAAGAACTATTCGGCATCGCCAATCGTGCCAGCGCCGCGCGTGATGATGCCGCGCATCAGGCACTGATCACGGCGCAGAATACTGCCCTTGCCACGCTGCGGTCTGCCATAGCCGCGCTTGGTGATGCGCCGCGTTATCAGCCGCTCCGCGAAGCCGCCGCGGCCTTGCAACGCGCGCATGAAGCGCTGGAGGCACCTTCTGCTCGGCGGGCGCGCGACGTGGCCTCTGGCCAGGATGTTGCCGCTGCCGCCGCGCGGCTGGCTGAAGCGGGCACGCGTTTCCAAGCCAGCATTGGCCCGGTACTCGCCACCGCCGCCGAGGAAGCCAAGCGCGCCCGCCCCGCTCAGCCGCAGAGCTTGCCGGCGCAGACTCTGCCCATGGCGCTCGGGGCGCTTGCCCTGGCCTTGGCCGCGCTCACGGCCTTCGTCACACGCCGTCGTGGTGCGCCGCCCGCTTCGGAAAAGCGCCCCGATACGGGCATTCTGGCGACCCTCCGCGCTGATCTGACCAGCGCCAATGCGGCGCGGGATGAAGCCCAGGCGGAACTCGCGCGGCTAAAGTCCGACTATGCAGCGCTGCGGGCGGAGGCCAGCCG
>CAMCEP010000329.1 GCA_945873675.1 Asaia bogorensis | reverse complement strand
CGCAGCATGCCGAACATCACGCGGTCGCGCGGCGCCACTGGTTCATTAGCGTAAAGCTCGGCCAGCAGCTTCCAATATTCCAGCGTATCGGGCTGCGCCGATTGCCAGGCGCGCCCACCCACTTCCAGGAATTTCGTGGGGGCGGGCCGTGCCCTTTGGTTCCAGCCATAGATGGCGAATTTGCGTAAAGTGGCTTCCGCCACCACCCTGTCAGGATCAAGCCCGCGCGTGCCGAACCACACTTGATTGCTGGGCACGCGAAACACGGTGTAACCAGGCGCGTCAACATCAGGGCTGCCAGGCGGCAGGATCAGGTATTTGCCGCCGGCGCCCTTATCCGGCCCTGTCTGGCCCATATCGGTGATCGGCTGCTGCCAAATGTCCAGAACGCCGCCCGCCGTCAGCCCTTCGGGAACCTCCACCACCATCGGCCCTTGCCGGGCCAGGTCCCAGAAGCTGAAGGCATAAAGCGTGGTGATATTGGGCGTCAGCATGCCGGCCTTATCAGCCAAGTTACGATAAAACATGATATCGCCATTGCTGGCGCCAAGCGTCTTGGTTTGCGCATCATAAAGCGCCTTGAAGCCCACCGCCGGCAGCGCCCAAAGGTAGGCTTGGGTTGCGCGCTGGAAATCCATTTCATCATAAAGCCGTTCAGCGGTCTGGCGGCTGGGAAAGCCATTCTCAAGCGTAAGATCACCAAGCCGTGTCGGCACAGTTTGGGCATCGGCGGAAAATAGGGGCAGTGGCGCCGAGATCGCCACAGTCACCGAGACGATCACTGCCGCAGTCAAACGCTTCAAGAGATTGGGCATGTGAATTGTTCCTGAAATATGATGAAGAATCGTACTTGATCTCCTGATGCCGTTACAATAGGCTCGAATTTCTGAATTGTATCAAGGGGTTAACATGTTGGACTGCCTAAAAGCGGCGCTGGCCTTGGCTGCGACCCTGGATTTCCATAAGGCAGCCCAGCGTCTGCAGATAAGCCAGCCGCGTCTTACCCGCATGATTAAGTCGCTTGAACAGGATCTTGGCATCATTTTGTTTGAACGCGGCCCGCATGGCGTCCTCCTCACCGCAGATGGTGCGCGCGCCTTGAAGGAGGCAGCCATCCTTATCAATGCCGAGGCGAAGTTCAGCCAAAAGATTGAAGTCTTGCGCAGTAGCGGAAAGGAGACTCTGCGCATTGCCGCCGGCGCCTTTGTTGCCCAATCATGGGTGGGGGCGGCCGTGATGGCCGTGACGGCCATGAAGACTGGCGGGGCTTCCATTTCAATCAGCCTGCGTGAGCTTGATTGGTGGAAACTCGCCGAAGCCGTTAAAAGCGGCGAAGTGGACCTCGCCATTGGTGAACTGAGTGAGGCAAACAAAATTCCTGAACTTGCGAATGAACCTTTGCCAAAACGTGAAGGCATCTTCATCGTGCGGGCTGACCATCAGCTTGCGGGGCTTAAGCAAGTAACGCTTGAAGAGATTGCGCGCTTTCCCCTGGTTGGGCCGCGTCTTCCTGGGCGTATTGCACAGCTGCTGCCGCCGGTTTGTGAGTTGGGCGCGCCATCAGAAGATGGGCGCTTTTTTATCCCGGTGATTGAATGCGCCACGCCGCGTTCCATGATTGACGTGGTCTCAGCCTCCGACGCCGTCTGCATGATCTGGCCCGAATATTGTAGCGAAGGGTTGCAATCCGGTACGCTTCGTGAAGTAGCCTTTCACCCGCCTTGGCTGATCGCACATCAGGGCATCATGTATCGCCGGACACAGCCGCTTTCATCTGCCGCCGTGTCATTCTGCGCTGAGGCGCGGCGTGCCGAGCAGGCATATTTTCGGCATCGGTCAGCGTAACGCGTTCACCGCAAATAAGGCTCCACCGTCCCGGTTAGCTTCATCGTCAGCGGCTTGCCGCGCCGATCTGTGGCTTTGCCCAGGCTGACCCTGACCCAGCCTTCCGATACGCAATATTCCTCGACATTGGTCTTTTCCTGGCCCTTGAAGCGAATACCAACGCCACGGCTCAGCAGCGCTTCATCGTAGAAGGGGCTGCTCGGGTCATTGGAAAGCCGGTCAGGCAGGGCTGGGTTTTCTTCGGTCATGGTATTCTCCCGCCGAGACTTCTGCCCGAGAGACACCGCGAAGGCAACGCCATGCAATTGACCCGGCCGCGCCAAAAACGCAATTTCAAATCAAGACTGACCCAAGGATGGTTCCGTGCAGTATTCAACCACCGAAGCACAACAAGAACTCCGCGCACAGATCCTGAAACTCTGCGCCGATTTTGGCGATGATTATTGGCTGAAGATCGATCAGGAAGCGCGCTTTCCTGAGGAATTCTACCGCGCGGTCGCAGCCGCCGGCTGGCTTGGCATTGCGATGCCAGAGGAATTCGGCGGCGCTGGCCTCGGCATTTCGGAAGCGACCGTGATGATGCAGGCGGTGGCGGAAAGCGGCGCCTGCATGTCCGGCGCTTCGGCCATTCATATGAATATCTTCGGCCTGAACCCGGTCGTGGTGTTTGGCACCCCGGCGCAGAAGCAGCGCTTTCTGCCGCCCTTGATCGCGGGCCAGGAAAAAGCCTGTTTTGGCGTGACCGAGCCCAATACTGGGCTCAACACCACGGAATTGAAGACACGCGCCGAAAAGCGCGGTGACCGCTACGTCATCAATGGGCAGAAGATCTGGATTTCTACCGCGCAAGTGGCTGATCGCATCCTGTTGCTGGCGCGCACGACGCCGCTTGATCAGGTGAAGCGCAAGACTGATGGGCTGACGCTTTTCTACACCGCGCTGGATCGCGCCAAGGTGGAAGTGCGCCTGATCCATAAAATGGGTCGACATGGCGTTGATTCGAACATGCTGTTCTTTGACGGGCTGGAAGTGCCGGAAGAAGACCGGATCGGCGCGGAAGGGGAAGGCTTTCGCCTCATTCTGCATGGGCTCAATCCCGAACGTATCCTGATTGCCGGGGAAGCGGTTGGGATCGGCCAGGCGGCGCTTTCCCGTGCCGCCAATTACGCCCGCACGCGGGAAGTCTTTGGCCGCCCCATTGGCCAGAATCAGGGCATTCAGCACCCGCTGGCGCGGGTTTGGGCGCAGTTGGAAGCGGCAGGCTTGCTCACCATGAAGGCTGCCGCGCTGTATGATGCTGGCCGCGAATGCGGGGCTGAGGCGAATGCCGCCAAATATTTGGCCGCTGAAGCCGGCTTCGCCGCGGCAGAAGCCGCCGTGCTGACCCATGGCGGCATGGGCTATGCCCAGGAATACCAGGTGGAACGCTATTTCCGCGAAAGCATGATCCCGCGCATCGCCCCGGTCAGCCGGGAACTGATCCTGAGCCATATTGCCGAAAAAGTGCTCGGCCTGCCTAAATCATATTGAAGATTGGAATGGTGGGCGCGACAGGGATTGAACCTGTGACCCTTCGCGTGTGAAGCGAATGCTCTACCGCTGAGCTACGCGCCCGACCG
>CAMCEP010000328.1 GCA_945873675.1 Asaia bogorensis | reverse complement strand
ATGGAAGCGCTTGCCATCATTGCCTATCACCAGCCCTGCACGCGGGGCGATGTGGAAGAAATCCGCGGCGCCACGCTGGCGCAAACCACCCTCGAATCGCTGCTGGAACTTGGCCTGGTGGCGCCACGCGGGCGGCGCGAAGTGCCTGGCCGGCCCACACTTTGGGGCACCACGCCGAAGTTTCTGGAACAATTCTCCCTGAAATCCTTGGCCGATCTGCCGCGTAAGGAAGAATTGGTGACCGGCGATGCGCCGCCCTTGCCCGGCCTGAACGCGCCCATAATTGCTGAGGAAGCCGAGGCACCCGCCCCGGAAGCCGAAGCCGAATCCGAATCCACTCCCGAAACCGCCGAGGAAGCCCACGAAAGGTGAGCCTTAGCTTCGCCGATATCCGCCATGCCTATGGCGCGCGGGAGGTTCTGGCCGGCATTGATCTCAGTGTCGCGGCGGGGGAGATTGTCTGCCTGCTGGGCGCGTCTGGCTGCGGCAAGACCACGCTTTTGCGCCTCGCGGCGGGGCTCGAGCCGCTGAAGCATGGACGTATTGAGATTGGCGGGCGGTTGATTGCCGAAGCCGGGCGCGAAGTGCCACCAGAAGCGCGGCATATTGGCTTTGTTTTTCAGGATTATGCGCTGTTCCCGCATTTGACGGTCGCGGAAAACGTCGCCTTTGGGCTTCGCTTCGCGCCGCGTGGTGAAAGGGTTTGGCGCGTGATGGATGCGCTGGCCCGCGTGGGGCTGGAAGCCTTCCAGAATGCTTTTCCCCATATGCTGTCTGGCGGGCAGCAGCAGCGCGTGGCGCTGGCCCGCGCCCTTGCCCCCCGCCCGGCGGTGCTACTGTTGGATGAGGCCTTTGCGAGCCTTGATGCCAGGCTGCGTGAAAAAGTGCGCGATGACACGCTGCACGTGCTGCAGGAAGCCGGGATCGCAACACTTTTGGTGACGCATGATGCCGAAGAAGCCATGTTCATGGGTGACCGAATCGCGCTCATGCGCGAAGGCCGCATTTTGCAGGTGGGCGTGCCCGAAGCGCTCTACCTGGCGCCCTCAGATCGCTATGTCGCGGGCTTTTTGGGGGAGGTGAATAGCCTGCCGGCCCGCATCGCCGCCGGCCAGGCGCAAACCGCGCTGGGCGCCCTGCCCGCCCCTGGCTTCGCCGAGGGGGTGGAGGTGGATGTGCTGGTCCGGCCCGAAGGCCTCAGGCTTGGCGCCGAAGGCCCGGTGGTGGAGGTGGAAGCCTTCCGCCTGCTGGGGTCCACCACCCTTGCCCATCTTGCCTTGCCGGATGGTATGGGCGGGCTTTTGCACCTGCATGCTAGGCTGCCCCCGGGGCGGCGTCTGAGCCGTGGGGAACGAATCGCCGTTTCGCTTGACCCGGAACGCGCCTTTATTTTCCCGCGCACCGAAGCATGACAGCGCTTTCATCCAAGCCCAGGGCGCGCCATATCAGGGCGGTTGGCGCGCATCCGGCTTCCTGCTAACGGGAAATCTCCGCCGGATTAAATCGCGCGGGCAAAGGAGAGCATGTTCGACCTCGCCTGGTCAGAAATCGCCGTGATTGCGGTGGTGGCCGTTGTGATTATCGGTCCTAAGGATTTGCCGGAGGCCATTCGCGGTGTCGCGAAGGGCGTTCAGAAACTGCGCCGCATGGCCGGTGAATTCCAGCAACAGGCCGATGAGCTGGTGCGCGAAGCCAAGCTTGATGATGTGCGCAATTCCATCCAGGAAATGAAAAGCACCATCAACGATATTCGCAGCTTCGATATCAAGGGCGAAATCGAAAAAGCCGTGGATGCGGATGGCACGCTGCAAAAAACCATGGCCGATGACCCGCTGCGCGACACTTTCATGCCCCCCCCGCCTGCGCCCTATGTGCCGCCGGAATTGCCGCCAGCGCCTGACGCCCCTTCCTTCGTGCCGCCGACCGTCGCGCGTTTTGCCGCGCCATTGCCGCCCGCGCCTGAACCCGCGCCGGCCCCGCCTGCTGCGTCATCCACCCCACCCGCCGCCAGCGCTTGAGGAATTTCCGTGTCCACCACCCGGGATGACGATCACATAGACGACAAGGCGATGCCTTTGATGGACCATTTGAAGGAGCTGCGCACGCGGCTGCTTTGGTCTGTCGGCGGTTTCGCGGCGGCTTTTGCGGTCTGCTATTATTTTTCGCCGCAGATCTACGCGTTTCTGGCACAGCCCTTGGCCGAAATCCTGATGAAGCAGGGCGGTGGCGATCGGCGCATGATCTTCACCGCGCTTTATGAAGCCTTCTTCACCTATTTGAAGGTGGCTTTCTTTGGCGCCGTATTTTTCTCCTTTCCCATGTGGGCGACGCAGCTTTGGCTGTTCGTGGCACCTGGGCTCTATCGCAGCGAAAAACGCGCCATCATGCCGTTTCTGATCGCCTCGCCCTTTCTGTTTTTGGCGGGTGCGGCGCTGGCCTATTACTTCATCTTCCCGCTGGCCTGGCAGTTCTTCATCTCCTTCGAAACGCCGCCGGGGTCGGAAGGTATTCCGGTGCAGTTGGAAGCCAAGGTTGGCGAATATCTGTCGCTGGTCATGCATATGATCCTGGCCTTTGGCATTGCCTTCCAATTGCCGGTGCTGCTCACGCTTTTGTGTCGCGTGGGTATTCTGAATGTAGAAAGCCTCAGAAAAGGCCGGCGTTACGCCATTGTTGGCATGTTCGTGGCCGCTGCGGTGCTGACACCGCCAGATGTGATCAGCCAGATCGGCTTGGCAGTGCCGCTGATCCTGCTTTATGAAATCTCCATCCTGGCGGCGGGCTGGATGGCACCGAAGCCGACGGACGAAAACCCCAAGACGTAACGATCCCTTTAGTGCGCGTCCCGTTCACATGGGCTCACGCGACACGCACTAAACGCTTGTTTTGTCGCATTTTCCGAGCCGCCAAGTGTTTCCACTTGGCTTGAAAATGCTCTACAAGGATCCGTATCATGCATGACATCAGACAGTTGCGCGCCGACCCGGCCGCTTTCGATGCGGCTTTGGCGCGGCGCGGCATGGCCCCGGCAGCGGTAGGCATTCTGGCGCATGATGAAGCGCGGCGCGCAGCGCAAACCGCTCTTCAGGAAAAACAGGCGCGGCGTAATGCGCTTTCCAAGGATATCGGGATGGCCAAGCGCCAGGGTACCGATACCACGGCGCTGGAAGCCGAAGCCGTGCAACTGCGCGATGATATGGCAGCCCTTGAAGCCGAAGCCGCGAAGGCTGAGGCCGCGCAACAAGCCGTGCTGGAAACACTCCCCAATATCCTGGACGCCGAAGTGCCCGATGGGCGCGATGAAAGCGCCAATGTGGTCCAGCACCAGCATGGCGCGCCGCCCGAACTTCCCTTCACGCCCAAGCAGCATTTCGAATTGGGTGAGGCGCTTGGGCTGATGGATTTTTCCACTGCCGCCAAGCTCGCCGGGGCGCGTTTTACGGTGCTGAAGGGCCCGCTCGCGCGGCTGGAACGTGCGCTCGGGCAATGGATGCTGAACC
>CAMCEP010000327.1 GCA_945873675.1 Asaia bogorensis | reverse complement strand
CCCCCCACGGCGGCCCCGGAAAATGTCGCAGCCCATTTGAAGCGCTTGGCTCCGACATGCTCCAACGAAAAAGCGCGCGGAAAAGCCCTATTTATGCCGCCGCCACCAGCGCCACTTTCGGTTCAATCCGCCCATCATACAGCGCGCGCCCCAAAATCGCGCCTTCAATCCCGGCACCCTCGGCGCGCAGCGCCGTGATGTCCTCAACCCCCGCAACCCCGCCAGAGGCAATCACCGGCAGGCGCACCGCGCGCGCCAGCGCGGCGGTTGCAGCGACATTCACGCCTGTCAGCATGCCGTCACGCGCGATATCAGTATAAATCACCGCCGCCGCGCCGGAATCCTCAAAACGGCGGGCCAGATCGGTGGCGCTCACGTCACTGGTTTCGGCCCAACCTTCGGTCGCCACCATGCCATCACGGGCATCAATGCCAAGCGCCACACGGCCCGGAAAGGCGCGGCAGGCGGCGCGGGCGAAATCCGGGTCCTTCACGGCGGCCGAGCCCAGAATGATCCGGCTGACCCCTGCGGCCAACCAGGCTTCCGCCGTTGCCATGGAACGGATGCCGCCACCCAGTTGCAGCTTGGCACCTGGCACTGCGGCGATAATCGCGCTGACGGCTGCGGCATTGGCCGGCTTGCCGGCAAAGGCGCCATCCAGATCCACCATATGCACCCAGGCGAAGCCGGCTTCGATGAAACTTCGCGCCTGCGCTGCCGGGTCATCGGCATAGATGGTGGCTTGATCCATCTCCCCACGTTTCAGGCGCACCACCTGCCCGCCCTTCAAATCAATGGCGGGATAAAGCGAAAAGCCCATTACTGCGTGGGGTCGAGCAAAGCGCCAGTCGCACGCCCGCGGCCGGGTTCCAGCGGCTTGAAATAATAGCGCCCGCCGACGGTTTGGCCATTCACGCGCGCATAAAAGGGATGCGTACCCCAATGCACGTAACCCAGCGCTTCAAATAGCGCGATAGCGGTGGCTTGCGTCTCCCGCACGTCCAGGTTCAGCACGCGATGGCCAAGTGCTGCGGCACGTTCTTCAACGCGGTTCACCAACATGCGGGCCAGGCCATGGCCGCGCGCGTAAGGGGCAAGATACGCATGGGTCAGCGTGGCGCCGAAGGATTGCGCTTCGTTATGGCGCGGCGGACGCACCAGCTGCGCTGACCCCACCACATGGCCATCCAGCCGGGCGATGAATAACTCTCGTTCCGGGACCAGCAGCGTGCCGCGGAAATGCCGCGCCAGCGCTTCCCGCCCCTGCGGTTCCAACCAACCAAAGCCACCGCCTTCAATGATGGCGGCATCCGTCGCCTCACAGAGGTCGGCCAAATCCGCATCAGAAATCTGGTTGGCGAGTTCCACAGCCAGATCATGGGTGAAGCTCATGGTCATTGCGCTATTCATGGGACCCATTTCAGGAAATTGGCGAGGATACGCAACCCCACCGGGCCGCTTTTCTCCACATGGAACTGAAGCCCGGCAAGATTATGGCGGGCAATGGCGGCGGTCACCGGCCCGCCATAGTCGGTAGAGGCGATCACATCCCCCGCCCGCGCCGCGCTAAAGGCATAGGAATGCACGAAATACACCTGATCCCCAGGCGCAATCCCCGCCAGCAAGGGGTGGCAGCCCGGGTGGAAGGCCAGCCCATTCCAGCCCATTTGCGGCAGCGGCAAGGGCCGGCCATCGGCGCCCTTGGGGTCCATGGGCGCTACTTGGCCGGGCAGCCAATCAAGCCCCGGCGTGCTGCCATGTTCCAACCCTTGGGTCGCCATCAACTGCATCCCCACGCAGATGCCAAGAAAAGGCACGCCATCCCCGCGCACACGCTGTTCCATGGCGGCTACCGCGCCCGGCAACGCATCCAGCCCGCGCCGGCAGGCCGCGAAAGCCCCCTGGCCAGGCAGCACCACGCGGTCCGCTGCCAGGATATCCGCTGGATTGCGCGTGACGCTGATATCCGCAGCCACGCCCGCCTCCGCCGCCACTTTCTGGAAGGCCCGCAGCACGGAAGCGAGGTTGCCCGAACCCGGGTCTATGATCACCAGCTTCATGTCAGCCCGCGTGCCAAATCGGCGCGGCGGTCCGCCAGGTTCAGCACCGCGCCGTCCTCATTCTGTCCCTGCACCACGCCCATCAGGCGGAAGCCGCGGCGTTCCAGGCTCCAGCGGTGGAGGTTGCGCGCCTCAAACCCCGTCAGGATTTGCAGCGCCATCATGGCCCAGGGGGAGATGCTGGAAGGCAGCACGAAGCCCATGAATGTGGCCAGTGAGAAATAAAGCGCCGCAACCAACCAAAGCCGCTTGGCCAGGAACCAGAACAGCGGAAACAGCGCGGCCAACCAGGAAAACCCTTCCCGTACCATCACCGTCCGCGCGGGTTTATCCGCCATGGCCGAGCGGTTATGCACGGTCCAGATGCGCATCTCAGGCTTCCAGCACGCCCTTGGTGGACGGGATGGCGCTGATGGCGCGCGGGTCCGGTTCCACCGCTTCGCGCAAAGCCCGCGCCAAAGCCTTGAAGCAGGCTTCCGCCACGTGATGCGCATTGGTGCCGGCCTTTTGCGTCACATGCAGGGTGATGCCGGCATTGAAGGCCAGGGCGCGGAAGAATTCCTCAAACAGTTCCGTATCCATCTCCCCGATTTTGGGTTGGGCGAAGGTGACGGACCAGGCGAGGAAAGGCCGGCCAGAGATATCCACCGCCGCTTCGGCCAAAGCCTCATCCATTGGGATCACGGCGGCACCGTAGCGGCGAATCCCGCGCTTATCGCCCAAAGCTTGGCGCAGGCATTGGCCGATGACGATGCCGACATCTTCCGTGGTGTGGTGGAAATCTATGTGCAGATCGCCCTTGGCCCGCACCTTCAGGTCGAACAACCCATGGCGGGCCAACGCGGTCAGCATATGGTCCAAAAAGCCAATGCCGGTGGCGATATCCGCGCGTCCTTCGCCATCCAGGCCAAGGGCGACGGTGATCGCGGTTTCCGAAGTCTCGCGGCTGATTTCCGCGCGGCGGTTCCAGGGCGGGGTGGTCTTCATACAGCCTAACTACGCTCCGCGGCGGGGGGGATGCAACTGAAAGCGGGGGCAAAATGAAACCGCCGGGTCCATGGGGGCTTGGGGACCCGGCGGCTGAGGAAGGCCTGATTTGTCCAGCTTGGGTCTTCGCCCATTTCGGAACCATGCCCTGTCGGATGGGCTGAGGGTGACCTAAGCCCCCTATGTTTCAGTCTGATGTCGCCATGGGGGGCTTTATGTTTCACCCCTGCCTCGCGCGGGATGTGGTTGCCTATGGGCGCCAGCCGCGCCATTTCTGCCGAATGACACAGACACAACACGACCCTCTGGGCTGGCACGGCACCACCATTCTTTGCGTCCGCAAGGGCGGGCAAGTGGCCATGGCCGGGGATGGGCAGGTCTCGCTTGGGCAGACCGTGGTGAAGGGCAATGCGCGCAAGATCCGCCGGATCGCCGGCGGCAAGGTGCTGGCAGGCTT
>CAMCEP010000326.1 GCA_945873675.1 Asaia bogorensis | reverse complement strand
ACGCCGACCGTCTCCGCCGCCCTGGCCGAATCGGAACGGCAAAGCCGCCAGGGCCGCCCCGTATCTGGCGCGCGCTTCATGGCGGCAGTGATCCTGGGGCTTGATCTGGCCTGCACCATAGGTGCGGCCGCGCGCGGGCCGATGCGCTTTTTCCGCCCGGCAACCGCCGGAATGTTCGGCGCTTTCGGTGCGGTGGCGCGGCTGCGTGGGTTTGACCTGGCCACAGCATCGGCGGGCGCGGGGCTTTTGCTTGGGCAGATCCCCGGCACCATGCAGGCGCATAGCGAAGGGTCCATGGCGCTGCCGGTACAAATGGGCTTCGCCGCCATGGCGGGGCTGCGCGCGGCGGATTTGGCGGCGGCGGGCGCGGCGGGCCCGGCGCAATGGCTGACCGGGCCATTTGGTTTTCTGAAATTGACAGAACCCGAGCATGATCTGGCGCCTGGCTTGGCGGCGCTGGGTAGCACCTGGCAAGTGACGCGCCTGGCGCACAAACCCTTCCCCTCTGGTCGGCTGACGCATCCCGCGATTGATGGCGTGCAGCGCCTGATGGCGGCGCATGGGGTCCGCGCTCAAGATGTAGCGGCGGTGCGGCTTTACCTGCCGCCACTCGCGATGCGGCTGGTGGGTCGCCCCATTAAGCCGGACCTGACCGGCAATTACGCGCGGCTCTGCCTGCCCTATGTGGTGGCGCGCACGCTGCTTTCCGGCAGTGTCGGGCTTGGTGATTTCTCGGATGCTTTGCTGCGCGATCCCGCAACGCATGCTTTGGCAGCGCGCGTTGCATTGCTAGGCGATGGCAACGGGGATGAAAACGCCGTGGTGCCGCAGCGTGTAGAGATTGAATTGCGCGATGGGACAAGGCTGGATCAGCGCGTGGACGCCGCCTTGGGCAGCCCAGAAAACCCGCTGCCGCGCGCGGCGCAAATCGCGAAGCTACGCGCCTGTTTCGCGGGTATTCTGCCGGAAGGCCGGGCCGAGGCGCTGATGCAAGCTATTGATGTGCTACACGAAGCGCCTGATGCGGCCGCTGCGCTCAAGCTATACTGATTATTCCCGCCGCATCATCCGCGTAAGCGCCGCCACCGGCAGCAACCCTACCAGTACAATCAGCACGGCTGCGGTTGATGCCTCCGCCAGTCTTTCGTCAGACGCAAGATTATAAACACGCACCGCAAGCGTATCGAGATCAAAGGGCCGCACAATCAGCGTTGCCGGCAATTCCTTCATGGTGTCCACAAACACCAAAAGCCCTGCGGTCAGCAACGCGCCGCGCGCCAACGGTACCTCCACTTCCCGCACCGCCTGGCCTGGGCGTCGGCCAAGAACCCGCGCCGCATCAGTATAGGATGGCTTGAGCCGCGCCAGCCCCGATTCCACCGTGGACAATGCCACCGCCAAGAACCGCACCAGATAGGCAAAAACCAACGCCGCCATGGTGCCCGACAGCAATAGGCCGGAGGAAACCCCAAACCGCGCCCGCAACCAGGAATCGAGCGCATTATCGAACAACCCAAAGGGCACCAGTACACCAACCGCAATCACCGAACCCGGCAGCGCATAGCCAAGCGACGCAAGGCGATTGGCGATGCTACGCGCCGGCGAAGGATATAGCCGCGCCGCCCAGGCCAAGCCGGCTGCCAGCAGCACCGCGAGCACAGCAGTGATGCCCGACAGCACCAGGGAATTGCGCGCGAATGGCAAATATCGCGCTGGGCTGAAGGGATCACCCGCTTGCACCAGCAGCCACAAAAGCGCGCCAGCCGGAATGACAAAACCGATCAGCAGTGGCAGCGCGCAAGCGGCCAGCACCAACACTTCACGCCAGCCGGAAAGCCGCACCGGGCGCAAAGCCGGGTGGCGCGTTGTGGTCGGGTGAAAGCGCCGCCCGCCGCGCGAAAAATGCTCCAAGGCCAGCAGCAGCCCAACACAGCCAAGCAGGGCAACCGCAAGCTGCGCTGCAGCGGGGCGGTTATCCATGCCGAACCAGGCCTCATAAATGCCAGTGGTGAAGCTGCGCACCGCGAAATGCTGCACCGTGCCGAAATCAGCGAGCGTTTCCATCAAAGCGAGCGCAACGCCGGCGGCGAGTGCAGGTCGCGCCAAAGGCAGCGCAACATGCAAGAAGCTGCGCGCCAGCCCATGGCCCAGCGTGCGGGATGCTTCGATCAGACAGACGCTTTGCTGCAGGAAGGCCGCGCGGCAAAGCATGTACACGTAAGGGTAAAGCACCATTGAAAGGATCAGCGCCGCACCCGGCAGACTGCGGATTTCGGGGAACCAATATTGCCCGAAGGAAAGCCCGGTTGCTGTGCGAAGCGTGGTCTGCACAGGTCCAGACACATCCAAAAGCCACGTATAGACATAGCCGCAGAGGTAAGCGGGCATGGCAATCGGCAGCAGCAAGGCCACTTCCAGAAAGCGTCGGCCACGGAATTCGCAGGCTACCACCAGCCAGGCCGCAACCGCGCCTGCGCTGCCCGCCAGCAGCGTGACCAGCAAGGCCAGTAGCGCGGAATTGGCCAGCATTTCGGGCAAGGTGGTGGCGACGATATGCCGCCAGACCTCCCCCCCCGGGGCGGCAGCGGTCACCAGCACGGCCAGGATTGGCGTTGCCATGGCGCAAGCGACCAGCAAGGACCCCCAGGCCCAGGCAGGGCTGCGGCGCCTGGTGGGCGTGGCGGCAGGGGTTTCGGTGGCGGCGCTGGACATCCTGAAGCCCCCTATCACGGGTGCGGCTGGGGGGCGAGGCGCCGCGCCCTATCTTCGGGCCGGCGCAGGGCTTGGGTTAAAGCCATCCAGCGTCCAGTAATAGGCCGCCGCGCTGGACCGCAGGCTGCCGATGCGCGGCGCGCTCAAATCCAGGATCACCACAATCACGGATGTCCACATGCCGATCAGCAGCACGGAAAGGGTCGGCAGGGATAATTTGCGCATCCCCAATTGATAGCCAAGCGCGCCAATGCTCAGCACCGCTATGCCCATCAGCAACCAAACCATTTGCGCCGGCATGGTTTGGGCGAAGGCAAAGCGTTCCGCCGTTGCGCGGTCAAACACCTCATTCGTGGCGGCCATCAGGGAAGATGCGACAGGGTCCGGCCTTTCGCGCACAATGGCGGTGACATGTTCCCAAATGCGGTTTTGCAGCGCCGATGTCTGGTCATTGATACCGCGCACAACCTCCCTATCCGCCGGCGCCTTGATGAAATCGGCACGGATCTTGGTGTATTCTTCGAAAAGCTTTGCCACTTCCTCACCGCGCGGATGGCCAATCGCCTTGGCGCGCAGCCAGGCAGTGCCAATGGCATTGGCTTCCATCAGCGTGCCCTGGCGGCGTTCTTCAAACCGTGTGGTGGCGAAGGAAAGCGTCAGTGCCAGCACAAAGGCGAGCAGACCGAGCATGCCGCCCACGACAACGCCAACCCCTTCCGCGGGGGCCGAGCCTTGAGCGGCATGGCGACGGCCAAGCCAGGACCCAACCGCCTGGGCCAGCCATTGCAGCAGGA
>CAMCEP010000325.1 GCA_945873675.1 Asaia bogorensis | reverse complement strand
CTTCGCGTACTTCTTCTCCGGGAGCGGTGACTTCCGCGACACAGGCTTCGACAATCACCTGGCGTTCTGGTGTGGCGAAGCCAAAGCGCCGGCGATGCGCTTCGGTGAAGGCGGCAAGCACTTCCTGATGCGCGCCAAACGCCACGGGCAGGAAAGTATCCGTGCCGGCATAGCGCAGATGCAGCCGCCGTGCCGCTTGCAAACGCGCAGGATCGGCGCCTTGGCGCGCAAGTTCGCCGCGCCCTGCTGCCACCAGCGCCTCAAGCCGCGCGGTCAGATCGCTGATGGCATCAGCGGTAAAGGGCGCTTCCACCGCGGCCTCGCGGATCACTGCTTGATCCGCGAGGCCCATGCCATAAGCGGAAAGCACGCCCGCGAAGGGATGGATGAAGACCGTTTCCATGCCCAATTCATCAGCGACCAGGCAGGCATGCTGCCCGCCCGCGCCGCCGAAACATTGCAGGGCGAAGCGCGTGGCATCATGGCCCTTCTGGATCGAAACCTGCTTGATGGCATTGGCCATATTAGCGACCGCGACACGCAAAAACCCTTCCGCCACTGCGCGTGGATCGGGCGCCGCTTTGCCCTGCGCCTTGCCGATTTCAGCCGCCAGGACCGCGAATTTCTCCGCGACAATCGCCGCATCCAAGGGCTGATCACCATGCGGGCCGAATATCGCCGGGAAATGATGCGGCTGGATCTTGCCCACCATGACATTCGCATCGGTGACCGTGAGCGGCCCACCGCGCCGATAACAGGCGGGTCCAGGCACGGCACCGGCGGAATCCGGCCCCACGCGGAACCGCGCGCCATCAAAATGCAAAATGGAACCACCACCGGCAGCCACGGTATTGATCGCCATCATGGGCGCCCGCATGCGCACGCCAGCGACTTCGGTTTCAAACGCGCGTTCAAAGGCGCCGGCATAAAGCGCGACATCGGTGGAAGTGCCGCCCATGTCAAAACCGATGATACGCTCAAACCCGCCCATCGCCGCAGTACGCGCCGCGCCCACAATCCCGCCCGCAGGGCCGGACAGAATCGCATCCTTGCCCTGGAAATGCCCGGCTTCGGTCAAACCACCGCTCGATTGCATGAAGTAAAGCCTTACACCGGGCAATTCGGCCGCCACCTGATCCACATAGCGGCGCAGAATGGGCGAGAGATACGCATCAACAACAGTTGTATCCCCGCGCGGCACAATGCGCGGCAGCGGGCTCGCGCGATGGCTGAGCGAGATTTGTGTGAAACCAACCTCGCGCGCAATCGCACCAAGCCGTTCTTCATGCACGGGATAAGCCCAGGCATGCATCATCAAAATGGCAACCGCACGCAGACCTTCCTGATAGGCTGTGCACAAAGCATCCCGCGCCCCGGCCTCATCCAAGGCTTCCAACTCCGTGCCATCCACCGCCACGCGGCCACCGATTTCAACGGCGCGTTCATGCAGCAATTCCGGCAGGCGCACATCAAGATCGAACAAGCGGGGCCGCGCCTGATTGCCGATACGCAGCAGATCAGCAAAGCCACGATTGACCAGCAGCAGCACACGTTCACCCTTGCGTTCCAGCAGCGCATTGGTGGCGACCGTGGTGCCCATTTTCACCGCTTCGATTAGCCCGGGCGGAATCGGCGCGCCGACGGCAAGGCCAAGGCATTGGCGAATGCCGGCCACCGCCGCGTCCTTATAGCGTTCCGGGTTTTCTGACAGCAGCTTCAGCGTGGAAAGCCGCCCGGCCGGATCGCGCGCGACGATATCGGTGAAGGTGCCGCCACGATCAATCCAGAATTGCCACGCTGACATGCGAAACCCTTAGCAGAAGAAGACTGAGAGCGCCCGCTATAGGCCAATTCGGGTAGCCCGACCATTACCTTCCTTGGTCATTACCAAGCGGGAGGAGAGCAAGCGGCTGGGGCGCCTCATTCAAGCCGGTGACGCTACGCTACAGCCGCTGACCGCCCCGAAGGTAGCCAAAGAGCGGATCAAATCAAGATTTATGCGGCAGTTCTTCAGCGCATATACACATAATAGAACAGGAAAATGCAAAATCCCCAGCCCGTAAACATAATAGAATAAGCGAGTGTTGTGGTGAAAAGCCAAAACGCTTTACTCTTGCCCTCTCGTTTGAAGCACCAAGCATAAAAGCGTCCCGTAAGCCAACCGAGTACACTTCCATTTGTTTCACGAAACCATTTCAGTATCGTCATCTCCGCACGACACCCTTTTTCATCGCGTTTGGGGGGCTTCGGGGTTTGTGACCACCCTTGGCGTAGAGCTTCGTTTGGGGGCCGCGGATACGTTCCAAAATGACTTGGTACCCCCTATCGTCGTTAGGAAAGATAACAGATGGGTACTACGCTCTGCGCACGAACTTCCACCAACATCGCCGTCCGCTGATGTGTATTTTCAAGCAACACCAGCACCCTTTGGGTATCGAACGCGATCAAATCTTTGGCGTCCATTCTCCCAAGCAGGAAACGACGACCAGCTGAGGTTGCGAAAGGGGGATAGCGTTCCAAGAAATCACCTGATTGAAAGCCTAAAGAGTCTTGAATTAAATTTTCAATGCTTACCATGCGCCCACTGGTGATTGCCTCAGCCCAAGTCGAAGGCGGCCCTATTCGTTCGTGTATTGGCAGTGCTTCGGCGTCATTTCGCATGAATACGAGGGCTTGGAATGGTTCGAGGGGGGCGTAAAGGTAGGTGACGCGGTATACAGTACGCTCTTTCCCCTCATTCAAAATATCTGCGCGCGTTGCCTCATGGATGATTTCCCTCGAGTCAGGATGCCGCATCTCTCGCCAGCGTGCGAACATCGGCGTTGCGCGCGGCGCAGTCAGTTCCCGACTACCTTCAGCATTAAGCGCAGCAGCCAACCTCCGGCAGAGTGGCTCATCGCTGCCAAGCCCGGCTGGCCCGGCAATCTCATAAGGCCGTACCTTTTCCGTCTTGGCTCCGGCATCCGCAAACCCAAGCAGCAATATTGCGCAAAGCGCCACCGCCCCTGTCATCTGCCGCCGCCTTTTCATCAGCGCCCCATCCTTCCTGCCCTTCTCACCTCTCTCACGGCATCATGAGCAAAAATCATGTAATGGGATGAAATCCGCTCACAGCCCTGCATCCGCGGGCACCAGCACCTGCCCAGCCTCATCCACCCGCGCTGCCACGGCTTCCAAAGCCTCCCCGTAACAGGGGCCGGAGACGCATTCGCCCGATTCGATCTCAAACCGCGCGCCATGGGCGGAACAGAGGATGTGCTGGCGCTTGGCGTCCAGAAAGCGATCCGGCACAGGGTCCAAAGGCAGGCCGATATGCGGGCAGGAATTCACATAAACCCAAACCACGCTGCCGCGCCGGACAGCGAATAGCCCCATGAAGGCGCCGGGGGCGGCCGGGAAGCCCTTGGACCCGCCATCGGGGATATCCTCAAGCGCACAAAGCGCGCGTTCTGGCTTGCTCATTTGCCGGCCCAGCCGCCCATCCGGGCGATCACCGCCCAATGTTCGGGC
>CAMCEP010000324.1 GCA_945873675.1 Asaia bogorensis | reverse complement strand
CAGCCAAGATAAACCGCGAACACCATAATCAGCATCAGCCCCACCCAGAAGGTGGGCAGCGAAAAGCCCAAAATGGACCCCGCCATAATGATGCGGCTGAAGCGTCCATCGGGCCTAAGCCCGGCATAAAGCCCAAGCGGCAGGCCAATGATCAGCGCGATAATCGTCGCACCGAAAGCAAGTTCCAGGGTTGCCGGCATACGCTGCAAAATCAGCTTCAGCGCCGGTTCATTATAAACGAAGGACCGCCCCAAATCGCCCTGCAAGGCCTTGGTCAGGAACACCGTGTATTGCTGCCACAGCGGCAGATCGAGCCCAAGCGCCTGCACGGCGCGTTCACGCTCAATCTGATCTGCATCCGGGCTGATCAGGATTTCCACCGGATCGCCAATGGCATAGACGCCGATAAAGACAATCAGCGACATCGCCAGCACAACAAGCAGTGCCTGCAAGACGCGCCGTACAAGGTAGACGGTCATGAGCCCCTATCCGGTTCAGCGCGCTGCCGGGCGCACATCCTGCGCGCGCGTCAGCTCATCATTGCGGGCATCATGCGCCAAATGGCGGCGCATACCCCAGATATTGGTCTGGATATGCAGCGGGATCACGCCCACATCCTCGGCCGCGATGCGCTGCGCTTCAATCACCATCTGCACGCGCTTGGTTTCATCAAGCTCCACCAAGGATTGATCAAGCAGCCCATCCACCCGTGGGTTGGAATAGCGCCCACGATTGGAAGACCCCCAACCCTTCTCACGCGTCACCGTCGCCAGGATATTGCGCAAGGGGTGCGAGCCATCGGGGTTGGACCCCCAGCCGATCAAATGCGCCGAGAAATCCGCGCGGCCCGCGCGGCCAATGAACGTGGTCCAGGGCTGCGCTTCCACCGTGGTGCGCACGCCAATGCGCGTCCACATCTGGCCAATCGCCTGAATGATGCGCGCATCATTCACATAGCGATCATTCGGGCCATTCAACTGAATGCGGAAACCTTGCGGATAACCCGCTTCCGCCAGCAGGCGGCGCGCGCCATCGGGATCAAAAGGCGGCGGCGTCACGCCGGGCACATGGGTATAGACACCCTCAGGCAGGAATTGCCCCGCCGGCACCGCGGCGCCTTCCATCACGCGGTCAACAATCGCCTTGCGGTCAATAGCGATGGACAGCGCGCGGCGCACCCGCACATCCTGTAATGGGTTCTTGCCCAGCGGCTTGCCATCATTATCCGTGACGAAGGGCGAGTTTTCATTGGCTTGGCGCAAATGATCCAGGCCCAGGAAGATCAAGCGCAGGCCAACCGTCTCAGAAAGCGCAATCCGGTTATCCTGCCTGAGCTTCGCCAGATCCGATGTCGGCACCTGGTCAATGAATTCGACATCGCCGGCCAGCAAGGCCGCGGTGCGCGCCGCATCATTGGTGATCATGCGATAGATCACGCGCTGGAAGGGCGCGCGATCCCCCCAGTAATTGTCATTGCGTTCGAATTCGATCCGGTCACCACTGCGATGCGACACAACGCGATAAGGTCCAGTGCCAATCGCCGCACGGCCCGCATTGAATTCCTCGGTCGTCGCGTTCTGATGCGTTTCCTGATCCAGGATGCGGACATTCGTCATGTCCAAGGGCATCAGCGGATGCGGCGCCGCAGTGCGGAAGCGGATCGTCAGCGGGTCCACAATCTCAATCGCTTGGATCGGCCGCGAATAGGCCGCGAAGGATGAAGGGCTATTCGGCACATTGGGCAAGCGCCGCAGCGTGAAGGCCACATCCTCGGCCGTGAAGGGATTGCCATTATGGAAGCGCACATTAGGCCGCAGCTTGAATTCCCAGACATTGGGCTCCACCGCGCGCCAGCTTAATGCGAGGCCAGGCAGGTTGTTCGATTTCGCGTCCGTATTCACGAGCTTGTCGAAAATAGTATCCGCCACCGCATTATTGGGCGAAAGCTGATGGTAATGCGGGTCAAGCGAGGTCACGGGCGCGGCCACCGCCATGGTGACGCTTTGCGCCAGCGCGCCCTGCGCCGAAAGGCCAATGAAAGCCGTGCCGGCAGCCAAAGCCAACTTGCGTAGTTTTCCCGTCATCCCAGACCCCCTGTTGTTCTTGAGCCAGACCTCAGGAAGCTTCTAGCAGTCAGCGCCCGGCGCGGCTAGCATCGGGCGCCCCCCTTGGAAGGAGAATGCCGGAATGCCTGCCTTTTCATCCCGTACCCCACGCCTGGCCTTGGCCGCCTTGCTACTGGCCGGCATGGGCGCTTCCGGCGCATTTGCGCAAAATCTGACCATCGGCATTGGCGGGTCGCCCACCGCGCTTGACCCGCATTTCTACAATGCCTCGCCCAATATCAGCCTGACGCAACACATGTTCGACCGGCTGGTGGAACAGGATGCGGAGGCGCGGCTGCAACCCATGCTGGCGGAAAGCTGGCGACCGCTTTCCGACACCGTTTGGGAGTTCAAGCTCCGCCCCGGTGTGAAATGGCATGATGGGCGGGATTTCACCGCCGATGATGTGGCCTTCACCATCGAACGCGTCCCCAATGTCCGCAATAGCCCAGGTACCTTCGCCGGCATGATCCGCGCCATCACCCGCGCTGAAATCATGGACCCGCTCACCATCCGCTTCCATACCGCCGCACCCCATCCGCTGCTGCCCACGGAATTGGCATCCGTGCAGATCATCTCCCGCCACGCTGGCGCCGGGGCGGAGACGGAAGATTACAATGCCGGCCGCGCCGCGATTGGCACCGGCCCCTATCGGCTGGCGAATTACCGCCAAGGTGACCGCACCGAATTCACGCGGAATGATAATTACTGGGCCGGGCCGCAGCCCTGGGCGCGGGTTTCCTATCGCTTCATCGCCAATGACGCGTCGCGCACCGCAGCCCTGCTGGCCGGCGATGTGGATGTGATTGACCAGGTGCCGTCATCCGACCTGGAACGCCTGCGGCGCGATCAGCGCATCACGCTTTATGAAATCCAAGGGCTACGCCTGATCTATCTTTGGTTTGACTATTCCCGCGCAGAAAACCCAGTCATGGTCAGCGACAATGAAGGCAAGCCCTTCACGCGCAACCCCTTCCATGATGTGCGCGTGCGCCGCGCGCTTTCCATGGCGATAGATCGCAACGCGCTCGCCGATCGCGTCATGGAAGGCACCGCCAAGCCCACCGGCCAATGGCTGCCGCCGGGCGCCTATTCCTATAACCCCGATGTGCCCGTGCCGCGTTTTGACGCTGACGGCGCGCGGCGCCTGCTGGCCGAAGCCGGTTTCCCGCAAGGCTTCCGCCTGACCCTGCTGGCGCCCAATGATCGCTACCCGAATGATGCCCGCACCGCGCAAGCGGTCGCACAAATGTGGACCCGCGTTGGGCTGCGCACCGAAGTGCAAACCCTGCCCTGGACCACCTATGCCGCACGCAATTCACGCCAGGAATTCAACGCCCGCATGGGCGGCTGGGGCAGCGTAACCGGCGAAGCTTCCTACATGCTGGTCAATATCTTCGGCACCTT
>CAMCEP010000323.1 GCA_945873675.1 Asaia bogorensis | reverse complement strand
TTTATCTGGGCATTGAAGGACCGCTTGATCTGGCCCATCACACGGTGCTGCTGGCAGAAGATTATGAGAATAATCTGGCGCAGATCGAATCAGGGATCATTCCGCAAAATCCATCCCTGTACGTGCAGGCGGCTGCCGGCACTGATCCTTCACTGGCACCGCCTGGGCATTCCACGCTGTACATGCTGGTGCCGGTGCCGAATTTGTTGGGCGGCGCTGATTGGGCGGCGGAGGCACCTCGTTATCGCCGCCTTGCGCTGGATCGGCTGAAGGCGATTGGCCTGACGGATATCGAAAGCCGCATTCGGTATGAGAAAATCCTCTCGCCGCAGGGTTGGCAGGATGATTATGCGGTGGGTTATGGGGCCACCTTCAATCTGGCGCATAATGTGCGCCAGATGATGCATTTCCGCCCACGCAATCGCTTTGGTCGCGCGAAGGGCGTGTATTTGGTCGGCGGCGGCACGCATCCGGGCAGTGGCTTACCGGTGATTTATGAAGGTGCACGCATCAGCACCGATTTGTTGTTACAGGATCTGGGCCTGACGCGGAGCGAGCGCAGCCCGCGCCATATGCGGGCCAACCTGTCCGTATCTGGCGACTGAGAAGGAGAGGGCGCGATGGGTGCCAAGGTAGTTGTCATCGGCAGCGGTTTGGGTGGGCTTGCGGCGGCCGCCACCGCGCAGGCGCGTGGACATCAGGTCACGGTTCTTGAACGCAACTCCTGGCTTGGCGGCAAGGCGGCGGTGCTCAATCTGCCATCACCCGATGGGCGCGGGAATTTCCGCTTTGACATGGGCCCCACCATCCTGACCGTGCCGCGCGTGCTGCGTCGCATTTTCGCTGAAGCGGGGCGCAATCAGCAGCAGGAAATGCCGCTGATCCGGCTTGATCCGCAATGGCGCTGCTTTTTTGATGGCAGCAAGCAGATTGATCTGATCGAAAACGTCCAAGACATGGCGCGTTCCATGGATGCCTTCGCGCCGGGCGGGCCGAATGGCGCGGGCTATGAACGCTTCCAGCGCGTCGCCCGCCATTTGCACAAGGTTTCGGAGAAGTTCTTCTTCTGGAAACCGGTGGAAGGCATTGGCGATACGCTGAACTTTGGCGATAACTTCAAGCCTGAGGTGCTGCGCGATGTGATGGCGCTGCGTATGGGCCAGACAGTGGCGAAGGTTATTCGCGGTCATGTGCCGAATGAACAATTGGCGCAAATGCTGGATCACTTCACGCAATATGTCGGTTCAAGCCCCTATCTGGCACCCGCCGTGCTGTGCAGCATTGGTGATATGCAGGCATCGGAAGGTATCTGGTATCCGGTGGGCGGCACGCGCGCCACGGCTGAGGGGCTCGCCAATCTCGCGGCCTCACTCGGTGCTGATCTGCGCACGAATGCCGAGGTGACGGATATTGAGATTGTCGGCGGCGCCGTGCGTAGTGTCACCGCGAATGGCGAACGCATTGCCTGTGATGCGCTGATTTCGAACATGGATGCGATCCGCACCTATACGGAATTGGTGAAGGGCAATGCGTCTCAGCGCTACGCCAAGAAATATGAGCCCGCCTGTTCCGGCGTGGTGCTCTATCTCGGGCTCAATCGCCGCTATGAACATTTGGCGCATCATGATTTCGTCTTCTCCCGCGATGCGGAAGAAGAATTCGATGCCATTTACCGCAAGGGTGAACCAGCGCCCGATCCCACCGCCTATCTCGCCGCGCCATCAGGCACTGATCCTTCGGTCGCGCCGGAAGGTGGTGAAGCGCTTTATGTGCTGGTGCACACGCCTTATCTGCGGCCGCATCATGATTGGTCTAAGATGTTCCCGGCCTATCGCCAGAAAATCCTGGATAAGCTGAAGCGCACCGCAGGGCTGGAAGATATCGAAAGCCGGATTGTCTGCGAAAGCCAATTGACGCCGGTGGATATCCATAACCGCTATAAGGTTTTGAATGGCGCTATTTATGGCGTGGCATCGCATGGTTCCTTCACCGGCGCCTTCAAGCCGAGCAATCGCAGCAAGGCGATCAAGGGCCTCTATTTGGCTGGCGGCGCGGCGCATCCCGGCCCGGGCATGCCGATGGTGATGATGTCTGGCTGGATCGCCGCTGATGCTTTGGACCGGGACCATGGCGGGCGCGGCATGTCGCCCGAAGCGGAATTGGCCGGCCGGCGAGAGGCCGATCTGCCTGCCGCGGCGGAATGACGAAGACGCCGGGACAACAAATGTCTGATCCGGTGGCGCTGCGTTCGGCGCGCCATCTGGATTTTTTCGATTTCATGTTCACGCGGTTTTTCAGGAAGCACATGCGTGCGCTGCGCGTCGCGCGCTGGGGCCTGCCCGATTTGCCGGAAGGCAAGCCCGTGGTGATTTTCGCCAATCATCCCTCCTGGTGGGATGGGGTTGCCTTCATGCTGCTCTATCGCAGGCTTTTGCCGCACCGGCCGCTTTTTACGCCAATGGAAGCGAAGGCCATTGAGAAATATCGCTTCATGACGCGGCTTGGTGTTTTCGGCATTGAAATCGGCTCGGCGCGCGGATCAATTGCCTTCTTGCGCGTGGTGGAAAAGGTGCTGGCCAATCCCGCGCATATTCTTTGGATCAATGCGCCGGGGCGCTTCAGTGACCCGCGCGAAAGGCCCGTGCCGATTGCGCCTGGCATGATCCGCCTGCCGGAAATCGCACCCGATGCGGTGTTTGTGCCGCTTGCTTTGGATTACCCGTTCTGGAGTGAACGCAAGGCAGAAATGCTCGCCGCTTTTGGCGCGCCCATCCCCGCTGCGACGCTGCTGGAAGCGCCGCGAGAGGCACGTGGCGCCATGCTTTCCGATGCCTTGGCAGGCGTGATGGAAAAGCTCAGCGCCGATGCCATTGCGCGCGATCCCGCAGCGTTTCAAACCCTGGTGCAGGGGCAGGAAGGCATGGGCGGCATTTATCAAGCCTGGCGCCGCACCAAGGCGCTGCTGCGCGGTGAACGCTTTGACCCCCGACATGAACAACGCGCGGAGACAGCGCCGTGACAGATTTCCTGCCCTGGATTGCGCTTGCCTTGGCGCTGTTTCCGATTGGCTTCGCGTTGGATAACCTCCGCCGCATGGCGAAAGCGCGCGGGCCGGCGCCGCAGGATGCGCTGGTGTCCATCCTGATCCCGGCGCGGAATGAGGAAGCGCATATCAGCGCCTGTCTGGATGCCGCACTCGCGCAGCAGGGTGTCGCGATTGAAGTGCTGGTGATGGATGATGGATCAAGCGATCGCACCGCGGCGATGGTGAATGCCTATGCCGCGCGTGATGCGCGGGTGCGCTTACTTGCCTGCCCGCCGCTGCCGCAGGGCTGGACCGGCAAGGTGCATGCCTGCGCGCGGCTGGCGGAAGCGGCGCGGGGGACGCATTTCCTGTTCATTGATGCCGATGTGCGCCTGGCGCGTGATGCCGCTGCTGCCATGTGCGGCCATGCCGCGCAGCAAAAGCTTGCCATGGTGACGGGCGTGCCGCGCCAGATCATCGGCACTTTGGGTGAAGCACT
>CAMCEP010000322.1 GCA_945873675.1 Asaia bogorensis | reverse complement strand
ATCAACCCTGCGATATCCTTGTGGTCGGCGCCGGTCCCGCCGGGCTTTCCGCCGCCATCGCCGCGGCCGAAGCTGGCGCCGAAGTGGTGGTGCTGGATGAACGCGAAGCCCCTGGCGGGCAATATCTGAAGCCGCTCGCCACCAGCCACAGCCATGCCGCGCCGGATGCGCAATTCCGCCAGGGCAGCGCGCTTTTTGCCCGCGCGCGGGCAGCAGGGATTCGCCTCCATTACGGTGCCACGGTTTGGGGCGGCTTCGCGCCAGATGAAATCGCCACACTTGTTGAAGGTGCCGCCATTACTTTCCGTCCGCGTCGGCTGATCCTGGCCCCCGGCGCGCATGAACGCCCGGTGCCCGTGCCGGGCTGGACTCTGCCGGGGGTGATGACGACGGGCGCGCTGCAAACGCTTGCGCGCGCGCAACGCGTGAGCCCGGCTGAGAGCGCGGTGATTGCGGGCAGTGGGCCGCTCAATCTGCAACTTGCGTGTGAATTGCTGGCTGGCGGCGTGCGTGTTGCCGCGGTGGTGGAAGCGGCCCCAGCGCCTGGGCTTGGCGCCTGGCGCGATGTGCTGCGGCTGATGCGCGCCGCGCCTGATCTCGCCTGGGATGGGCTGCGCTATCTGGCGGTTCTGAAGCGCGCCGGCGTGCCGCTTTACTGGGGCAGCGAGATCATCGCGTGTGAAGGTAGTACGCATTTCGAGGCGCTTCGCATCAGCACACCGCAAGGAGAAAAGCGGATCGCTGCCGGCGTTGCCGCGCTCAATCTTGGCTTTCAATCGGAAACCGGTCTGGCGCGCGCCTTGGGCTGCACGCAGCGCTTCGCGGCCGATGGTCCAGGCGCTGGCTTGGGGCGGTTGGAAACCGTGACTGATCCTGTTGGACGAAGCAATATTGCCGAGGTTTTTGCCATTGGCGATGGCGCGGCGATTGGCGGCGCACGGGTTGCCTTGGCGCGCGGGCGCCTGGCCGGCTTGGCGGCAGCGCGTGATCTTGGCTTTGGCGCGGGCGATGATGCGACAACGCGCGATGCGCTGGCGCAAGCCGAGGCATTTCAGCGCGCGCTATGGCGCATCTATGCCGCACCGGCCTTTGATCCGGCGCGGATCAGCGATGACACCATCCTCTGCCGGTGTGAGGAAGTGCGTGCGGCAGAAATCCGCGATGCGATAAAAGGCGGCGCCGCTTCGCTGCCTGCCATCAAGAAGGAAACGCGTGCGGGCATGGGGCGTTGCCAGGGGCGCATGTGTGGCGCGACTTTGGCGCGGATGGCTGGTGTTGCCGCACAGGAAGCGGATTTCGCCGCGCCGCGTGCGCCCATCAAGCCCATCCCGGCAGCCTTGCTCAGGCTTGAGGTGCCGGAATGGGGCGAAACGCCCGTTATCGAAAGCCCCGCGCCCATCACCTGGAAAACCGGCGCTGCCACCGCGCCACAAATCGCGCGGCAATGTGATGTGCTGGTGATTGGTGGTGGTGTGGTCGGGCTTTCCACCGCGCTTTATCTGGCGCGTGAGGGCGTGGACGTGCTGGTGGCGGAACGTGGCGAACCCGGCCTGGCCGCCAGCACCGCCAATGCCGGCAGCTTGCATGTGCAGCTGCTGTCTTATGATTTCGGCGACAAGGCGGAAGCACTCGGCACCGCCGGGCCTGCCGTGGCGACGCTACCGCTTGGGCCGCGCTCCATCGCGCTTTGGCGAGAGATTGCGCGCGATGCGGGTGAGCCTTGCGGCATTCGCACAGAAGGCGGCTTGATGCTGGCGGAAACACCCGAGGAGTTGGCCTGGCTGCGCGGCAAGATTGAAGTCGAACGTAGTGCAGGCATCGAGAATCACGTGATTGGCGCGAATGAATTACGCGATCTGGCACCTTATCTGGCCCATCGTTTTGCCGGTGCGGCCTTCTGCCCCGCCGAAGGCCAGATTGATCCTTTGCGCGGAACGGCGACGCTTTTGCAATTGGCCAAGCGCGCCGGCGCGCGAATGGAAAGCGGCTTGGAGGTACAGGCGATTGCGCGTGAAGGCAGTGGCTATCTGGTGAGCACGGCGCAGGGACCAATTCGCGCTGGGCGCGTGGTGGTCGCGGCAGGCCCATGGTCTGGCCATATCGCGGGGCTGGCGGGCGTGAAGCTGCCAGTGGGTGGCTTGGTGCAGCAGGTGATCGCAACCGAAGCCATGGCGCCGATCATTCCGCATCTGGTGGCCCATGCCGGCCGGCATCTTTCGCTGAAGCAAGGCCCGCATGGGCATTTGTTGATCGGCGGTGGCTGGCCCGGTGCGCATGATCCCGCCACCGGTGCCACGCGAAATCTTCGCAGCAATATCCAGGGAAATCTCTGGATCGCAGGGCATGTTGTGCCGGCGGTGGAGGGTTTGCATGTGCTCCGTAGTTGGACAGGCATGAATGTGCATATTGATCGTGCGCCGATATTGGGTGAGGTGCCGGGCCTGCCTGGCTTCTTCGCCGCGGTGACATCCAATGGCTATACTCTTGGTCCGATTGCTGGCCGCATGACTGCGGATGCGGTGCTGGGATTGCAGCAACCTGATCCGGCGTTTTCGGCGGCACGGTTTGGGGGCTGACCAGAAAAGGGACAGCACCACGCTTTTTCTTGATGTATTCATCGCCCAGATCATGCCCAAGCAAAGTGGAAGCGGATGGCGGCGCGTAACTGGGACCAAGTAAAGATTGAAGGCTTGTCCGGTGAACAAATGTGAACTGGAAAAGCACCGGGCATGGGAATCATGTTCCCGGCAGCTGCGTATTTCCCACCCCCACAGATAGTCCGTTACACCAGATTGCCGCGCGGCTGCGTAACCGCCATTCTGCGTGACGACACTTTGCAAGGAACCGCCCCATGGCCCAGCCGCTTTCCATCATGTCCACCCTGGCGCTGAACGGCGTGCTTGACGTACTGGCGCCGCTTTGGGCGAAGACCAACCCGGCGCCGGCCATGGTGTTCGACCCGACCAAGAGCATTTCGCAGCGCATCGCTGACGGCGCACGCGGCGATATCGCGATCCTGACCGCAGCCGCCGTGGATGATTTCATCGCCAAGGGCGTTTTCGCGCCAGGCAGCCGGCGGGATCTGGCGCTTTCCCACATTGGCGTTGCGGTCGCGGCCGGCGCAAAGCGGCCCGATATCAGCACCCCGGAAGCCTTCCGCGCGACGCTATTGGCGACACCATCACTCGCCTATTCCCGCGCGGGCGCCAGCGGGCTGTTCTTTGCGGGGCTGATTGAACGCCTTGGCATCGCGGCGGAAGTCAACGCAAAAGCCACCGTGATCCCGCAGGGCTTTACGGGTGAATTGCTGAAGCGGGGCGAAGTGGCTTTGGCCATTCAGCAAGTCAGCGAATTGATGACCGTGCCGGGGATAGACATTATCGGCACGGTGCCCGCTGAAATTGGCGAGGTGATGACTTTTTCCGCCGCCATCTTCGCCGAAGCGCCGCAGCCGGAAGCCGCACGCGCCTTTATGGAATTTTTGGTGCAGGGCGCGGATGCCAGCTTGCTCCGCGCCAAGGGGTTGGAGCCGGTTTAA
>CAMCEP010000321.1 GCA_945873675.1 Asaia bogorensis | reverse complement strand
GCCCGAAACCAGCGGTTATTTCAGGATAATTTCCACGCGCCGGTTCTGCGGTTCGCGCACGCCATCGGCGGTTGCGACCAAGGGCTGCGTTTCACCAAAGGCGGTGATGCTGATATCCTGGCGTGCAATGCCGCGCTTCACCATTTCTTCCGCAACGGTTTCGGCACGGCGGCGCGATAGGGCCATATTGTACTGCGGCGTGCCGGTGCGATCCGCATGGCCTGCCACTTCAAGACGTGTGGGCTGGGCGCGGGCCGCTTCCGCAGCCTCACCGATGATCTGGCGTGCGCGTGCCGTCAGATCGGCGCGGTTCCAATCAAAGAAAATCAGGAAGCTCCGCGCCGCAGCGGGTGCCGCCACTGCGGCGGGTGCGGCGGTGGGCGCATTGAAGGCGTAGCGCAGCCCAAGCAGGAAGGATTGGTTGCGGCTTTCCGTGTCTGCCTTGCCGGACAGCACAGTGGCACCGGCGGCATCCACGTAGCTGACCGGGATGCTTGGCCCCAGGCTTTCCAGGTAACGATATTCCGCCGTCAGCGTCAGCCCCGGCACCTGATCAATCGTGAAGCCAATCCCCACAATGCCCTGTAGCGCGAAGGCGCCACCGGTATCATCACCGCGTAGCCGCAAGCTGCCATTGCCAGGCCGGCCGCTCAGATCATTGAAGCTGGTGACAAGATAGCCGGCGCCGATCCCGACATAGGGCAGGAAAGGGCCGATCCGCACCAGATCCACCAGCGCATTGCCCATCAGCCCATAGCTATCCTGCCGCCCACCATGCGCCCCGGGACTGGCGAGGCCAGCGGCACCATTGGCGCTATCCACCTCATTGGCGCGGTAGCTGCCTTCGATTTCGAGGCGGAGGCCATTGCTGAAGCCCCAGCCGAGGCTGAGCAAACCAACGCCGCCATAATCAAAGCCAAGCTGCCCGCCATTGGGCTGCCCGAGCGCCGTCATCCCCTGATTGAGCCGACCATCCAGGCGGAATTTGGCGTCATCCAGGTAATTCATGCCAATCGCGCCGGCGATGTAAGGCCCTTCGATGAACTGCGCGCGCGCAGGCTGGGCCGCAGCAAGCCCGAATGTCAGGCCAGCAGCCGTCAGAAGGCCAAGCGGGGTTGGGGCGAACTTCATGAGGTGCAACCTAGCGGCAGTTTCTTAACAAAAGAAGACCGTAGCGCCCTGCCACTCATGATTTTTGCACCGCAATAGCCGCCAACGGGCCAAGCGCTGCCGCATCATCCATGCGGGCCAGCGCCCCAAGCGGCAAAAGCCGGTTGGCATGGCCCATCTTGCGCCCGGGCCTGGCCTCTGCCTTGCCATAAAGATGGGGCGCAATCCGCGCTTGCCCTTGCAGCCCCGGCCAGGCCGCCATGCCTTCTGGCCCGATCAGGTTGCGCATTACCGCATCATGGTGCCGATCCGGCACACCTAAGGGCAGCCCAACCACGGCGCGGATATGCTGTTCGAATTGGGACGCGGTGCAGGCATCCATGGTCCAATGCCCGGAATTATGCGGCCTGGGCGCGATTTCATTGCCGATCAACCGGCCATCGGGCAGCAGGAACATCTCCAGCGCCACAAGCCCGACCAGATCAAGCCCGCGCGCCACGGCCGCGACATGGTCCCGCGCGGCGGCGGCAATTTCGGGTGCCACGCGCGCCGGCGCGAAGCTGATATCCAGAATGTGGTGCCGATGCGCGTTTTCGGCCGCGTCAAATACCGCGAGTGCCCCATCCGCACCGCGCGCCGCGATGGCGGAAAGCTCCAAAGTGAAGGGCACAAAGCCTTCCAGGATCAGTGGGCGCGGCGCCAATCTGGCCCAGGCGGCGGCCAGATCATCCGGGTGCCGCAATACCGCCTGGCCGCGCCCATCATAGCCAAGGCGCGTGGTCTTCAGGACGGAAGGCAGGCCAAGTTCAGCCACCGCCGCTTGTAATTCGGCTTCGGTGCGCACCGCGCGCCAGGGTGCGACCGGCACGCCAATCCCTTCCAGAAACGCCTTTTCCTGCAAGCGATCCTGGCAAATGCCAAGCGCCTTTTCCCCCGGCCGGCAAGGCACGCGGCGCGCCAGGATTTCCACTGTCTCGGCGGGCACATTTTCAAATTCGAAAGTGACAATATCCACCTGATCGGCGAAGCGGGCCAAAGCCTCATGGTCTTCATAGGCAGCCACAGTGCGGGCCGCGGCCACTTGCATGCCGGGTTCGTCCGCGCCGGGGGCATAGATATGGCAGCGATAGCCAAGCCGCGCCGCCGCCATGGCGGACATGCGCCCAAGCTGCCCGCCGCCCAGAATGCCCAGCATGGCGCCGGGCGGCAGGGGGGTCATACCGGGCTCTCCGGCACACTCTCCGTCTGCGCGGCGCGCCAGGCGATCAGGCGCACCGCCAGCGCGGCATCTTCCAAGGCAAGGATTGATCCAGCGAGCAAAGCCGCATTCACCGCCCCCGCGCGCCCGATGGCGAGTGTGCCCACCGGCACGCCGGCCGGCATTTGCACAATGGACAGCAGGCTATCCACCCCGGCCAGGGCAGCGCTTTGCACCGGCACGCCCAGCACGGGCAGATGCGTCATGGAAGCGGCCATGCCGGGCAGATGGGCCGCGCCACCGGCGCCGGCGATAATCACTTTGAGCCCCCGGCCTGCCGCCTGCTTGGCGTAGTCAAACAGGCGTTCGGGCGTACGATGGGCAGAAACCACGCGGGTTTCATGGGCAATGCCCAGTTTTTCCAGGGTTTCGGCGGTGTGGCGCAGCGTTTCCCAATCCGAACGGCTACCCATGATCACGCCAACCAGCGTTGTCTCGGCCATATCCAGCCCCCTCAGGCGATGATATCGGGCAAAAGCTGGCTATCGAGCCAGGAGATTTCGTCCTTCAGCTTCAGCTTGCGCTTTTTCAGCCGCTGCAACTGCAATTGGTCCACCGGCCCGGCATCAAGGCGCGCAATCACGGTATCCAAATCCCGATGCTCGGTTCGGAGTTCATGGAGGCGGCGGAGCAGGGCTTCTCGGTCAGCGATCATCGCGGGGCCAGGGTCGAAATCTGTTGATGCATTTTTACCGAGAGGTGGAGTAGCATGACCGCGCTGCCCGGGACAGGGCCAACCGCCCGGGTTGCATCACAGCAAAGGATGCTTCGGTATGCGCTTGGACGCCCGGATCGCTTCCCTCAATAACCGTCACGCCGCGCTTGAGGCCCGGATTTTTGAGGAAGACCACCGACCAAGGCCAGACGCCGAAACCCTGGCGCGATTGAAGCGTGAAAAGCTAAGGCTGAAGGAGGAGATGGAGCGCCTGCGTTCAGGATCGCCCCATTAGACAGTTGTCTGGTCGCATTTTCCGAGCCGCCAAGCGTTTCCACTTGGCTTGAAAATGCTCCACTTTACGCCGCAGCGCCTTCTTCGTTCTGCGCTTCAAGTGCCGCGAGCGTACCCACCGCGGCATTAAGCTCGCCCTGCGTGCAAAGCCCCAGAATCACGGGATCGCGCGGCTTGATATTCGCGCTGTTCCAATGGGTCCTGTCGCGCACCTTGGCGATGGTTTCCTTG
>CAMCEP010000320.1 GCA_945873675.1 Asaia bogorensis | reverse complement strand
TCGCTGCGTCGTGGCGTGCGTTTCCATAATGGCGATGAAATGACGGCTGAGGATGTGGCCTTTTCCTTCGGCGCCGAACGCATGTTTGGTACCGGTACGCCAGGTGCCCCCGCGACTGGCACCTTGTTCACACGCATCCCGGGCCAGGGCCCGCAGGGTAAGGAACTCCCGCCAGAAGTGGTTGCCGTGTCACGTCGCATTTGGCCGGCGCTTGAAAAGGTTGAAGTGCTTGATCGCTATACGGTGCGCTTCATCAATCGGACACCTGATGTCACGTTAGAAGGCAGGCTTGCGCGCTATGGTAGCGACATCTGCTCACGCCGCGGCTTCATGGAAGCGGGAAGCTGGCTTGATTGGGCGCGCAAGCCAATCACGACCGGACCCTATATGGTCACGGAATTCCGTCCCGATGTGTCGCTTACGCTTGTGGCCCATGATCAATATTGGGGTGGGCGTCCGCCGCTGCGCCAGATCCGTTTTGTGGAAGTTCCCGAAGTTGCGTCCCGGCTTAATGGTCTGCTTTCCGGCGAATATCAATTCGCGTGTGATATGCCGCCCGATCAAATCAGCAGCATTGAGCGTAACCGTGCCTATGAAGTACAAGGCGGAACGATCCTCAATCACCGTCTCACGGTGTTTGACAAGAACCACCCGCAATTGCGTGACCCGCGCATTCGCCGCGCCATGACCCATGCCATTGATCGTCAAGCGATTGTGGACAGCCTCTGGGCAGGCCGCACCGTGGTGCCGAAAGGTCTGCAATGGGAATATTATGGTGAAATGTTCCATGCGGATTGGTCGGTACCGGCCTTCAACCTGAACGAGGCAAGGCGCCTGCTGCGGGAGGCGAATTACCGCGGTGAACCCATCCCCTATCGCCTGCTGAACAACTACTACACAAACCAGAACGCGACCGCCCAGGTACTGGTTGAAATGTGGCGTCAGGCTGGCCTGAATGTGCAGATCGAAATGCGCGAGAATTGGGCGCAAATCTTCTCCCGCGAAACACCGCGCGCAGTGCGCGATTGGTCCAATAGTGCGCCCTTCAATGACCCGGTATCGTCCATCGTGAACCAACATGGACCAAGCGGCCAACAGCAGCAGGTTGGCGAATGGACCAATGAGGAATTCAATCAACTTTCCGGTGAATTAGAGACCAGCACGGACCGCGCGCGTCGCCGCGCAGTGTTCCGCCGCATGCTTGAAATCGCTGAGCGTGAAGACCCCGCCTTCATGGTTCTACACCAGAATGCAACCTTTACCGCAAAGCGCCGCGATACCGTTTGGAAAGCGAGCCCTGCCTTCGCGATGGATTTCCGGCCCGGCAATTTCGGGAATTGATGTCATGATGCGTCGTCGTCATGTACTGAAGGCGCCGGCAGCCCTTCTTGCTGCGCCACTTTCTGCGCCAGCACTGGCGCAAGCAGATACGCGCCCGGTCATCAGCATTGCGGTGCAGGAAATCACGACAAGCAATATGCTTGAGATGATGGCCGAACAATCCAATGTCGGGTCGCGCATCTTCCGCAATTTCGTAGAGCCATTGATTGATACAGACTGGATAGGCGACATGTCGCTCCAGCCAGGTCTTGCCACCAGCTGGCGTCGCATCAGCGACAGTGTTGTTGAATTCTCACTGCGGCGGGACGTGCGATTCCATAATGGCGATGCCTTTACGGCTGAGGATGTTGTGTTTTCCTTCGGCTCGGACCGGATGTGGGGCGGTGGTCCACTTGGCAAGGAGCCACCACCAGGCGCCACGCAGATTGCGCGTCGCAGCTTCCCTGGCTTTGAGCGCATGGAGGTGGTGGATAGCCATACCGTTCGCTTCATCAATAAGACGCCTGATCTGACGCTGGAAGGCCAGATGGCGCGGACTGCCAGTGTCATTGCCAACCCGCGCGCTTTTGCCGCGGCGCGCAGTTGGCAGGATTGGGCGCGTCGCCCTATTGGCACCGGGCCCTATATGGTCACGGAATTCAACCCGGATCGCATTCTGGTCCTGGATGCCTTTGATGGCCATTGGGCGGGCCGGCCACCAATCCGCCGGCTCCGTTTTGTGGAAATCCCGGAAGTCTCAAGCCGCATCAATGCGCTTCTTTCGGGTGAAGTCGATTTCGCCTGCGATATTCCGCCCGACCAGATCGCGACCATCGAACGCAATCCGCGTTTCGAAGTTGCTGGCGGTATCATCAACAACACGCGGATTACGGTATTCGATAAGACCCATGCGGTGCTTTCAAACCCGCTGATACGCCGCGCTCTCACGCATAGTATCGATCGCCAAGCCATTATTGATGCCCTTTGGGGTGGCCGGGTGAATGTTCCACGCGGTCTCAATTGGGAATACTATGCCGATATGTTCATTGGCGAACATGAAGCGCCGCGCTTTGATCTTGCGGAAGCCCGGCGCTTGCTGCGGGAAGCCAATTATCGTGGCGAGCTAATTCCCTACCGTGCACTGAATAACTACTACACCAATCAAACCGCCACAGCGCAGATCCTTGTTGAGGGCTGGCGCGCGGCCGGCTTGAATGTCCAGCTTCAGATGCAGGAAAACTGGGGACAGATCACGGCGCGTACGCCCACACGTGCCATTCGCGATTGGTCGCAGACAGCGTCCCTACCCAATCCGGTTGCGCAAATCGTTCCCAATTGGGGCCGTAATGGCGCCACATGGAATAATGGCGAATGGCGCAATGATGAATTCGCCACACTTGGCGACTTCCTGCAGTCCAGCGTTGATCGGGCAGCGCGCCGCCAAGCCTGGGCGCGCATGTTGCAGATCGTGGAACGGGAAGATCCTGGCTACACGGTCTTGCACCGCAATGGGAACTTTACTGCCAAACGCCGCGATATCCGCTGGAAAGCCGGGCCAAGCTTCGTGATGGATTTCCGTGCCTCAAATTGGGGAACCTGACTTATGCTGATCTCTCGTCGTGCCGCCTTGCTGGCACCTGGTCTTCTTGCGGCACCCGCGCTGGCGCAGGCGGATAATCGCCCCGTCTTGACCATCGCCGTCCAGCGGCTTTCGAATTCCAATACATTTGAACCACCGCGCGAACAATCCAATGTTGGCTTTCGGATTCACGGGCTTTATTCGGAACAATTGATTGGCACGGATTGGCTCAGTAATGCAGCCTTGGTGCCTGGATTGGCCACATCTTGGAAGCGCGTGGATGCGCGCACGCTCGACCTTACCTTGCGGCAGAATGTCAAGTTCCACGATGGCAGCCTGCTGACAGCCGAGGATGTAGTATTTTCCTTCAACGAACGTCTTTTTGGCACGCAAGGCGCGACTGGCGCTGGGCGTAGCACGGTTCTGGCTGGGACCGCCACGAAGGAACCGCCCGCAGAAGTTGTTGCCGTTGGCCGGCGCACCTATCCAGCGCTTGAACGGATCGAGATTCTGGATCAGCAGACCATTCGCTTTGTCAATCGGCTTCCTGATGTGACCTTGGAAGGACGCATCGCCCAGAGTGTTGGCGCTATCTTTTCTCGCGCTGCCTTTGGTCGTTCCGAAAGCTGGCTCTCTTGGGGGCGCACGCCT
>CAMCEP010000319.1 GCA_945873675.1 Asaia bogorensis | reverse complement strand
TCTGCGGCGGCAAGTGAGTGATGGCGAAGTCGCTGCGGCCTTACGAGAGGCGAGTGAAACCCTGGTGGAATTGCGCGGCGCCATCCGCAATGCACGGCTTGAGGATACGGCGGCGGAACTGCGCGGCGCCATTGCCAATATGGGCGATGCCGGGCGCAGCGCGCAGGAATTGCTCACCAGTCGCGAAGTGCGCGATGCCTTGGTGCGCATCCCAGCTGCTGTCACGGCGCTGGAACAGACACTCCGCACCGCACGCGGCACCACGACGGATCTGCAAGCCGATTTATCACCGCTGATGCGCGATTTACGATCATCGGTCGCCAATCTGCGTGACACCACGGAAGCGCTGCGCCGCAACCCATCGCAAACCCTTCTCGGCGCGCCACCGCCGCCGCCCAATCGGGAACGCCGCTGATATGAAGAACTTGCATCGCCGCGCCCTGCTGGCCGCACCTTTCCTGGCTTCCGCCTGTTCTGTGTTGCCGGAACGGCCCTATCAGGAAATCACGCGCTATGCGCTGGAACCGCGCCGCCAGGGGGATGGCTGGCGCGGCAAGGGGCGGCGCTTGCTTTTGGTGCGCACGCTCCGCGCGCCGCCCGCGCTTGATGTGCGCGGGCTGCGCAGCATTCGCCCCGATGGGACCGAGGAGATTGATTTCTACGCCGAATGGATCGCACCCCCGGCGGAAGCCGCCGAACAGGCTTTGCGCCGTTGGCTGATGGATGCGCGACTTTTCGCTGCCGTGCTGGCGCCCGGTTCGCGCGCCAATGCGGATCTGGTGCTGGAAGGTGAATTGACACGGCTGGTCGCCAATCGCGCCAAGGGCCAGGCGGAAGCGGAATTGAATTTCGTGCTGATTTCCGAACGCGAAGCCTCACCACGCGTGCTGGGGCAGATGATCAGCACCGGGACTGCGGCGCTGCCCACGGGCGCCCTGCGCCCAGATCAGGCAGTGGCGGCGATGAATGCCGCCTTGGGTAACGCCTTTGCGTCGCTGGAACAGGCGCTAGCGCGTTACGCCTGATCCCGCCGGCGCCGCGCGCGGCGAAAAGCGTAGATCAAATGCAGCGCATAGGCCGCAATGGAACCACCCACCACCACCCAGGCAAGCGGTTCCACCCAATGCTGTACCCTGTCGTAATGGTCTTCCAGCATATAGCCGGCAATGGCCAGGAAGCTCAGCCAAATTGCTGAACCAATCGCGGTCCAGACATAGAAAACACCGCGCGGTATCAGCACCATGCCGGCGGGGATGGAAATGATGGTGCGAATGCCAGGCAGCATGCGCCCGAAGCAAAGCGCGAAAGGCCCCCAACGTTTGAGTGTCCGTTCCGCCCTGTCCATGTCTTCAGTTTCAAAGGCAAACCATTTGCCATAGCGCGCGACCAGCGGGCGGATGCGCTCAATGCCGAACCATCGGCCGATTTCATACCAGAAGGCATTGCCCACCAGCGTGCCCAAAACAGCGACGATGATGGTGCCAATTAGTGAAATCTCGCCCCGCGCGGCGGCGAAGCCCGATGCGGCCATGATGATTTCGGACGGGATAGGCGGGAAGATGTTTTCCGCCACCATCAGCACAAACACGCCAATCAGCCCGGTTTCCGCGACCTGGCGCGCCACCCATTCGAACATTCAATCCACCTTGAAGATCAGCAGCGTGAGCCAGCGCCCGCGCACGTAATTGAGCCCCGTGACAGAACCGGCATCGCGCGGCGTGATGCCGCGTTCCGCTGCCGTTGCGCGAAACGCCGCTTCCTGGCGATGCGAAACCGCCACCACGCGCCCGGGCTTTTCCGCGAGGAACGCGGCCGCCGCCGCGCCATCACGCAGCAGCGCAATGCCGCCCCCAAGCGCGAATTGCAGGGAGGGTTCATGGTAGCCGACCACGCCGAAATCCCGATCGCGCAAGCCTGGTGCAATGGCGCGGACCTCCGCTGCCAGGCGCGGGGATACCCAAACGGATTGCAGGCGCGGAATGACGCCTTCCAGCACGGCGGCATAAACCGGGACACTCAGCACGGCGCCAAGCAAGGCAGCGCGCGCCCATTGCCCTGCGCGGGCCGCGCGCCACAGCACAAGGATCAGCGCGGCACCAAAGCCAAGCCCAATCAGGCCAAAAATATCCACGCGCTTTTCGGCATAGAAGGCCGCTGCCATGGCAGCGATCGGCAGACCAAGCGCGACACCGCCCAGCGCCAGCCAACCAATCGCGGCCAACCAGCGCGGTGTTGGGCGCCGCAGCGGATCCAGCGCCCAAGCCGCCGCCAGCAGCATCAGCGCAGGATAAGCGGGCAAGGCGTAATGCGGAAGTTTCGTTGCTACCGCTTCAAACAGCAGCCAGACCGGCACTGCCCAGCCCAACAAGAACCGCGTTTGTGGCTTCAGCCGATCCGCCCAGGCGCCAGGCAGCGCGCGCAGCACAATCCAGGCCGAAGGAAAGGCCGTGATGCCGAATAGGAAGGTGTAGAAACCAGGCGGGCCCCAATGACTTTCCTCGCCCGACCCCACCTTGTTCAGCATGTCATCGCCAAGCGCTTGGGTGAAAAACCGACCCTCGGTCGCGATGCCAATGGCGATGAACCAGGGCGCGGCACAGGCAATCATCAACGGCACGCCCCAAAGCGGGCGTAGCGCCAAAAACCAGGGCGCGCGACGATCCATCACAAGCAGCGTAACGCCAGCCAGCAGGGGCACCATGGGTGCAATCGGCCCCTTCAGCAGCACGCCAGCGCCAAGCGCCAACCAGAAACCCAATGCCTGCTTCGTCGTGAACTGCGCCGGCGCCAGATAGGCGCGCCCCATCAGCAGCATCGCCGCCGTAATGCTGGCGAGCAACGCCGCATCCGTCTTGGCGATATGGGTTTCCACCACCAGCACCATGCAGGGTGCCAGCATGGCCGCGGCCAGAAATGCCGCGCGTCGCCCAACCAAAGCGCGGCCCAAATAGCAGGTGGCCAATACCGCGAGCAGCGCGCCAATCAGTGATGGCAGCCGATAAGCCCAAATCGCGCCGCGCGCTGGGATGCCGACGGTTTCCAACGTATGCACGGTGGCAGCTTGCGCCCAATGAATGCCAACGGGCTTCTTGTTGCGTTCAACCTCACCCAGCTTGATCCGCACGTAATCGCCGGTTTCCACCATCTGCCGGCTGGCCTGGGCAAAGCGGCTTTCATCGCGATCCCCGGGCGGGATGGAAAAGAATCCCGGCAGCCATACCAATAGGCACAGCAGCGCAAGCCACCAGCCCGGGCGGCGCGTTTCCGGCAATCGGTCTAGGAAGCTGCCCAGGGTCATCGCGCGGCGGCTCTAGCACGAGTGAAGCGCGGGTGCCATGAAGGCCCCATGAATGAAGCCCCAACCCGGCCAAGGCGCCCGCCCGGCCTGCCCACCAGGCGCGCCGCGCGCGATGTGCTGGATGCCGTGCTGGAAGCGCATCGGCCTTTGGAAGAAGCGCTGGAGGCGCTGCCCGCGCGGCTTGAAGCACGAGATCGCGCAGCGGCACATCGCATTGCGGCGACAGTGCTGCGGCGGCTCGGCAGCATAGATGCAGTGC
>CAMCEP010000318.1 GCA_945873675.1 Asaia bogorensis | reverse complement strand
TGAACCCGCAAGCCGGGGACGTCATTCCAGGCCTGATGGGGCTTCGAAAAATCCGTTTTGCTTTGGGCAATAAGGGCAAGAGGGGCGGTGGCAGAGCGGTCTATTTTCTGATGGTGTCCGATGATGTGGCGGTGATGATTTTTGCCTATGCGAAATCCGATCAGGAAGATTTGACGATGGAGCAGCGCAAGGCAGCGCTGGCTTTGCTCAAGGAGATGACCGATGGCCGGTAAAGGCAAAGAACCCAACTTTGGTGAAGGTTTGGTGGAGGGGCTGCGTGAGGCGGTGGCCTGGAAGCGCGGCGAGGTGGCGCTTGAGGTTGTCAATATTGATCCGATGCCGCCCAGCCGCATCCGTGCCATCCGTAAACGCGTGGCGCGTTCCGCCCGCGAATTCGAACTGCGCTTCGGCATCCCAGCGGCGACCGTGAATAACTGGGAACAGGGGCGTCGCAGCCCCGATCCTGCTGCGCGCGCCTTGTTGCTCGTGATTGAGCGGGAGCCTGAGGCGGTTTTGAGGGCGTTGCGCTAGTTTAGGCGCGCTCACTGCTTCCGGCGTTCGTCGCCGCCACATCCCTCAAACCACCTTGGCAGCCACCGCCTGCCGGATTAAGCACAACCCCGTGAAACGCCCCGCCACCTTCTTCGCGCGCCTGATCGCGGCACTTTTGCTGGTGCAAACCGTGCTTGCGCCGGCGCTGTGCCTTGCCCATGCGGCAAGCGCGGGCATGGCGACGGTCATTTGCTCCCCGGATGGGGATCGCATCGTGCATTTGGGGCCGGGCGGTGAGGAATTGCCCGCCCCGGAAGCGCATACCGGCTTCTGCCTGGCCTGCCATGCCCTGCCGCAGGCCGATCTCCCCGTCGCGCCCCTGCTTTCCACCCCGGCGGAACTCGGCAGCGCGATCATCTGGTTCGCCACCGGCGATGCCGGCTGGCGCCCTGCGGCGCGCGCACCGCCCTACGAACCGACAGGTCCCCCAGCCTTCTCCTGAGGCCGCCCGGATGCGGGCGGCCACAAGCCGTCCCGTCATTCGACCTCAGGAGATTTTTCGTGTTCCACATCCATCATGCGCGGCTTTTCGCCGCCGCGGCCGCCTTGGCGGCCAGCGCCTTTACAGCACAGGCGCAAACCAGCACCCCGGCCACACCCAGCGCCACGCTGCCGCCCACCATCGTCACCGCCGCCCCCATTGCGGGCAGCCTGACCCGGCCATCCGATGAACAAGCCGCCGAGGAAGCGCGCCGCAACCCCGGCAATGTCACCATCGTCCCGGCCAGTGATTTCCTCGAAAGGGCGGGGGCAACCACCATTCGCGATATGCTCCTGTACACGCCCGGCGTCTTTGCCGAGCCGAAATGGGGTGAGGATTCCAGGCTTTCCATTCGCGGTTCAGGTGTTGCGCGCAATTTCCACCTGCGCGGTGTGCGGCTCTTCCAGGATGGGCTTTCCATCAACCAGGCTGATGGCAGCGGGGATTTCCAGGAATTGGACCCGCTGACCTTCCAGCGGGTTGAAGTATTTCGAGGCGCCAATGCCTTTGCGCTGGGGGCCAATACGCTCGGCGGGGCGTTGAATTTCATCACGCCAACAGGCCGCACCGCGCCGGGCACCATCCTGCGCGGGGAAGGTGGTTCCTATGGCTTTGCGCGCGGGCAAGTCGCGCATGGTTGGGCGGAAGGCGCGCACGATGCCTGGGCCAGCTTCAGCGGGATGACCCAGGAAGGCTATCGGGATCACAGCGCCGGGCGCGCTGTACGTCTAAATGGCAATACCGGCTGGCAATGGGCAGACAACGCTGAGACGCGCATTTTCATCGCCTATAACAATATCTGGCAGCAGATCCCGGGCGCGGTGACGCGCAGCCAAGCGCTGAATAATCCGCGCGCGGCCAATAGCGCCAATCTGGCCGCGAATGCGATGCGCAATCTGGAAAGCACTCGCCTTGGCACCATCACCGCCATCCGCCCGGAAGAAGGCATTCTGGTGGAAGCGGGTGCGGGTTTTGTCAGCCGCGAATTGGATCACCCGGTCGCCTTCGCGCCCGGGTTCTACCAATACATTGATCAGCGCACGACTGATGTTTCCGCCTTTGGCCGCAGTACCTTTGATCGGCAAATCTTCGGGCGCGAAAATCGCACCATCATCGGCGTCAATGCAGCCAAGGGCCGCAATCGATCACTGCGCTTTTTCAATAATGATGGACGCCCCACGGTGATGTCGGCCAATTCCATAGATCGCGCCACCAACCTGGATGCCTATCTGGAAAACAGCCTGGAAGTGCTGCCGGGATTCGCCTTCATCGCCGGCGCTTCCGCCGGCAGAGCATGGCGTGAAAGTGATGATGGCTTCCTCTCCAACGGTGATGATTCCGGCAAGGGCGATTGGGGCTGGGTCAATCCGCGCTTTGGCGTGCTGTGGCAGGCAGCGGAAGGGGCGCAGGTTTTCGGCAATCTGTCCTGGACCACGGAACCGCCAACCCTGTCTGATCTGATCCCGCAAGCGCAGGACGTGCAGGGCTTTTCCAAATTGGATGCGCAGCGGAGCGCCACGCTTGAAATCGGCACGCGGGGCCGCCGTGGCGATATCGCCTGGGAAGTCGCGGCCTATCATTCGCGGCTGCGCGATGAAATCCAGTGCCAGACGGTGGGCTTTAGCCAATGCGTAGCGCTCAATCTGGATCGTTCCATCCATCAGGGCATTGAAGCCGGAGCGGATTGGGTTTTTCTGCGCGATATTGCGGCCAAGGGTGATGGGCTGAGCTTCCGCCCAGCCTATACCTTCAGCGATTTCCGCTTTGATGGAGACGCTACCTACAAGGATAATGAACTCCCCGGCGTGCCGCGGCATTTGTTCCGGGCAGAGATGCGCTACCGGCACCCCTCTGGCGCCTGGTTCGGGCCGACGACCGATTGGGTGCCGCAAGCCTATTATGTGGACAACGCCAATACGCAAAAGACCGATAGCTATGTGCTGTTTGGTCTGCGCGCCGGCTGGGATTTCGAAAACGGGCTTTCGGCTTTCCTGGAAGCGCGCAACCTCGCGGATACGCGCTACATCGCCTCAGCCTCGGTCGCCGCAAGCGCCACGCCCAATTCCGCGCTTTACGAACCCGGCACGGGACGTTCCGTCTTTGCCGGTCTGCAATATCGCTTTTGAGGGAAGGTTTCGCATCATGAAGAAGCTTCTTGTTCTTGCGGCGCTGCTGCTTGCCACACCGGCGGCAGCGCATGTCACCATTGACCCACCCCAGGCCCAGGCCAATGGCCATATGCGCGCGGCGTTTCGCGTGCCGCATGGCTGCGGCCAGCAGGCCACCATCCGCGTGACCGTGACGCTGCCGGAAGGCACCACCGTCGCACGGCCCATGCCGAAGGCGGGCTGGCGCATTGCCATCACCCGCCAACCACTCGCCACCCCAGTTTCCGATGGCCATGGCGGCATGATCACCCACGCGATCACCCAGATCATCTGGGAAGGCGGCCCGCTGCCCAATGAACATTATGATGAATTCGTCATCAACATGCGCACGCCGAACCGCCCGGATGAAACCATCTGGATTCCGACCGT
>CAMCEP010000317.1 GCA_945873675.1 Asaia bogorensis | reverse complement strand
TATGCGCCGACAGCGCTTGCCATCGTAACGGTGGTGGGGGCTTCAACGGCGCTATTTGCCGCAACCATTGGCTGCGTGCAGAACGACATCAAGCGCATCATCGCCTATTCCACCTGTTCGCAGCTTGGCTATATGTTCTTTGCGGCTGGTGTTGGTGCCTATCAGGGCGCAGTTTTTCATCTTTTCACCCATGCCTTCTTCAAGGCGCTGCTGTTTCTGTCTGCCGGTTCGGTCATTCATGCCATGTCAGACGAACAGGATATCCGCAAAATGGGCGGTATATGGAAGAAGATTCCGGTGACCTATGCGGTGATGTGGATCGGCTCCCTCGCGTTGGCGGGCGTGCCTTATTTCGCCGGGTATTATTCCAAGGATTTCGTGCTGGAAGCGGCTTATGCCGCGCATTCCGGGGTTGGGATGTATGCCTTTATCTGCGGGTTGGTCGCGGCCTTCCTGACCGCCTTCTATTCCTGGCGGTTGCTGATCCTTACCTTCCATGGCGCCCCGCGGGCGGATCATCACACCATGGAACATGTGCATGAAAGCCCGATGGTGATGCTGGTGCCGTTGCTGCTCTTGGCGGTGGGGGCGGTGTTTGCCGGCGCGGTCTTTGCACCTTCCTTCATTGGCCACCACTGGGAAGAATTCTGGAACGGCGCCATTGTGAATGCGCCACATAATCACATCATGCATCACGTGCATGAAGTGCCAGGCTGGGTGCCGTTGGCGCCAACCATTGTCGGGCTTGGCGGCATCGCGCTTGCCTATGTGATGTATGTGTTTGCGCCAAGCCTGCCGGGCGCGTTGGCCCGTGCGCTGCCTGGGGTGCATCGCTTCCTGCTCAACAAATGGTATTTTGATGAACTCTATGACGCGATTTTTGTGCGCCCTGCGCGCGCCTTGGCCCGCGGCTTTTGGAAGATCGGCGATGTGCGGATCATTGATGGCGTGCCCAATGGCCTTGCCGCATCAGTGGCGGGGGCAGCGCGTCAGGCGGTATCGCTGCAAACCGGACGCGTTGCGAGTTACGCCTTCACCATGATTGTGGGGCTTGTTGTGCTTGTTTCTCTACTGCTGTTCGGGGGCTGAAGATGATGGGCGTCGGTTTCCCCTTGCTCAGTCTGCTGACCTTCCTGCCACTGGCGGGGGTTGCGATTATTCTCGCCGTGCGCGGTGATGAAAAGACGGTTGCGACCAATGCGCGCTGGACCGCGCTGTGGACCAGCCTGATCACCTTCATGCTCTCGCTCGTGCTCTGGTTCCGTTTTGACAAGAACGAGGCAGAGTTTCAATTCGTCGAACGGCTTGATTGGCTCGCGGATTTTGGCGTGAGCTATCACATGGGCGTGGACGGTATTTCGGTACTGTTCGTGCTGCTGTCCACGCTGCTGACGCCGATTTGTATTTTGTCTTCCTGGGAAGCAGTGCAGACCCGGGTGCGCGAATATATGATCGCCTTCCTGATCCTTGAGACCATGATGGTCGGCATGTTCTGCGCCCTCGACTTCGTGGTGTTCTACATCTTCTTCGAAGGCGTGCTGATCCCGATGTTCCTGATCATCGGCGTCTGGGGTGGGCAGCGGCGCGTTTATGCGGCGTTCAAGCTGTTTTTATATACCTTGCTCGGTTCCGTGCTGATGCTGCTGGCCATTCTTCTGCTGTGGTACAAGGCCGGCACCACGGATATCGTGGAACTCTTTACCCTCACCATTCCGCCATCGCTGCAAACCTGGATCTTCCTGGCGTTCTTTGCATCCTTCGCGGTGAAGGTGCCGATGTGGCCGGTGCATACCTGGCTGCCGGATGCGCATGTGGAAGCTCCAACGGCGGGCTCCGTCATTCTGGCGGGTGTATTGTTGAAGATGGGCGCCTACGGCTTCCTGCGCTTTAGCCTGCCCTTGCTGCCGGTCGCGAGTGCGGAATTCGCACCCTGGATTTTCGCGCTTTCCATTGTCGCCATTGTCTATACGTCGCTTGTTGCGCTTGCTCAGGAAGATATGAAGAAGCTGATCGCTTATTCATCCGTGGCGCATATGGGCATTGTGACACTCGGCATTTTCACCTTCACGCAGCAGGGGCTGTCCGGCGCCTTGTTCACCATGCTCTCACACGGCGTGGTTTCAAGCGCGCTATTCCTTTGTGTGGGCGTTTTGTATGACCGGGTGCATTCGCGTGAAATTATGCGTTACGGCGGTGTGGCGAAAATCATGCCGGCCTATGCGCTGGTCTTTATGCTGTTCACCATGGCGTCCGTCGCGCTGCCTGGGTTGGCTGGCTTCCCCGGCGAATTGCTGGTGATCTTGGGCGCCTGGAAGGTGAACCCCTGGGTCGCCTTTGGCGCCGCACTCGGCATGATCCTTGGCGCGGCCTATATGCTTTACCTTTATCGCCGCGTCGTCTTCGGGCGCATTACGCGCGATGATTTGCGCGGCCTGCTTGATCTGTCGCCACGCGAATATGCGGTATTTGCACCGCTGATCGTGCTCACGATTTGGATGGGCATTTATCCGCAAAGCTTCCTGTCCTTCTTTGAAGCCTCCGTCGCGGCGCTGGTGGAACGGCACCATGCCGCGCTCGGCGCTGCACGGCTCGCGGGGTTGTAAGATCATGAACTGGATGCTCGCCCTGCCCGAAATTGTGCTGGCCTGCGCTGGCCTCACCATTCTGATGATTGGTGTGCTGCCGCGCCAGAATATGTTCTTCGGCTGCACCATGGCTTCCATCGGCGCTTTGGTGGTCACCGCCGCGCTTGTGCTGACCGTGCCCGATGGCACCGCCTTTTCCGGCCAGGTGATTTCCGATGGCTTCGCGCGCTTCATGAAGCTGCTGGTGCTGCTGGGGGCTGCCATCGGCATGTTGATGGCGCTGGATTTCAATACGCGCGAAGGGCTGGATCGCTTCGAATATCCGGTGCTGCTGCTATTCGCGACACTCGGGATGCTGATCATGCTGAGTGCGAATGATTTCATGACCGTCTATATCGGCTTGGAATTGCTCTCGCTCAGCCTTTACGTGGTCGCGGCCTTTCATCGGGATAATGAGCAATCGGCCGAAGCCGGCTTGAAATACTTCGTGCTGGGTGCCTTGGCGTCGGGCCTGTTCTTGTATGGCGCTTCGCTGGTTTATGGCTTTGCCGGGACTACGAGTTTTGAACGCATTGCGCAGGCTTTGCTTGATCCCGCCGGCCGCAGCCAGGGGCTCACGGTTGGGCTAATTTTCATCCTGGCTGGCCTTGCCTTCAAGGTTTCCGCCGTGCCGTTTCATATGTGGACGCCCGATGTCTATGAAGGCGCACCCACACCTGTGACCGCGTTTTTCGCCGCGGCGCCGAAAGTGGCGGCGATTGCCTTGCTGGTGCGCGTGCTTGCCGGCCCCTTCGGCGAACTTGCGGCGCAATGGCAGCAGGTGATTATTTTGATGTCACTCGCTTCCATGGTGCTTGGGTCACTGGCCGCGATTGGTCAGCGCGATATCAAGCGGCTGATGGCCTATTCGTCGATCGGCCATATTGGCTATGCGCTGATGGGCCTTGCGGTGGCGAGTGATGAAGGCCTGCATGGGCTTGCGGTTTA
>CAMCEP010000316.1 GCA_945873675.1 Asaia bogorensis | reverse complement strand
GTGATGCGCCGCGATAGGGTCCGGGCAAGGGGAGTAAACCATGCCCGTGAATCCAGCCGATAGTCCGGTGTTCGGCGCGCTTTATGGCACGGACGCCATGCGCGCTGCCTTTGGCGAAGACGCCTATCTGCAAAAGATGCTGGATGTGGAAGCGGCTTTGGCGCGCGCGCAGGCTGGGCTTGGCATCATCCCAACCGAGGCCGCCGCCACCATCACCCGGGTGGCGCGCGCTGACGCTTTGGACCGCGCTGCCATGGCCGCCGCCACGCGCAATACTGGCTATCCGGTGGTGGGGCTGGTCAATCAACTCTCCAAACTGGCGGGCGAAGATGCCGGGCGCTGGACCCATTGGGGCGCCACCACACAAGACATCATGGATAGCGCGCTGGTGCTGCAAATTCGCGATGGCTTGGCGCTGATTGAAGCGGATTTGCGCGCAACGATAGCGGGCTTCGCGGCAATGGCAGCGCAGCATCGCGCCACGGTAATGGCGGGGCGGACGCATCTGCAACACGCTTTGCCCGTCACCTTCGGCTATAAGGTCGCGGTGTGGGTCAATCCGCTGATCACGGCTTTGGAACGCCTTGAACAGCTGCGCCCGCGCGTGCTGCGCCTTGGCTTTGGCGGTGCATCCGGCACGCTTGCCTCATTGGGTGATCAAGGCCTGCCGGTGGCCGGCGCCTTGGCGCGCGAACTTGATCTGATTGAAGCCGATATCCCCTGGCATGTGGCGCGCGATGGCGTGGCCGAAGTGGCCTGCTGGCTTGGCGTGGTCTGCGGCAGCCTTTCCAAAATCGGCACGGATGTAATGCTGCTGATGCAAACGGAATTGGCCGAAGTGGCGGAACCGCATGTGCCAAAGCGCGGCGGGTCTTCCACCATGCCGCAAAAGCGCAACCCGATCGCTTGCGAGTATATTCTGGCGCAATCGCGCGGCGTGCATGCGCTGGTGCCGCAAATGCTCTCGGCCATGGCGCATGATCTGGAACGCGGCACTGGCCCCTGGCAGGCCGAGGCCTTGGCTTTGCCGCAAGCCTTTCTGCTGACCCATGGCGCCGTGGCGCAGGCGCGCTTCCTGGCCGAAGGGCTGCAAGTGGATGCGGCGCGCATGCGCGCCAATCTGGAAGCAACAGGCGGCATGATCATGGGCGAAGCGGTCATGATGCGATTGGCGCCCATGCTGGGCCGGGCGGAAGCGCATCACATGGTCAATGACGCTTGCGATGCGGTGCGGGCGGAAGGCGTCACGCTTGCCGCGGCGCTATCCCGCATCCCGGCCATTGCGGAACGACTGGACGCAGCGGCAGTGGAAGCGATGACCGATCCGGCGAGTTACCTTGGCAGCGCGGGCGAATTCACGGATCGTGTGGTGGCGCGGGCAAGGGCCGTGCTGCCAGCCTAAGGCACCAGAAGCGCGGCATTTACCATCGGCCTGGGCAGCCCCATATCTCCGCCCATGCCGCCGCTTGCCCGTGCCCTGTTGGTCCTGCTGCTCGCCCCCCTGCTGGGCGCCCCGGCGGAGCGTCTGCCCACGCCGGACCCTTTGCGCGCCGCCGGTTGGCAAAAGGGTGGCTGGTCCGGCATCAAGCCCGCCACATTTGAAGCCCTGCCGGACGGGGGGCTCCGCATCACTGGTATGGGGCAAGCAAGCTTCGTTTGGCGTTCTGTTCCCCAGGCCGATGCATGCCTGTATTGGCGCTGGCGGGTGGATCAGGGGCCGCCGCCCACCCCCTTGGACCGCAAGGGGGGCGATGATCGTGCCATCGCCCTCACGGTCGGTTTCGATGGCTGGCCGCCGGATGCCGGCTTTTTCCAGAAGGCACAATTCACCATGGCCCAGGCCCTGGCCGGGACTCATCGCCTGCCGCGTAGCATGATTTCCTACACTTGGGGCGGCACAGGGCAGGAACCGCGCCCCTTCACCAGCCCCTATGTGGCCGGGCTCGGCAAGGTTTACGTGCTGCGCGCGGCCAATGCCCCGCGTCAGCAATGGTTTGACGAAAAGATTGACCTCGGCCGCGATTGGCGCGCTGCCTTCAAGGGTGTGGCGGTGCCGCCGGTGCTGGAAATCATGGTCGGTACCGATGTGGATGACACGAATGCGCGGCTGGATGCGCGCATTGAACACATCCGCTTCGCCCCTTGCTGAAGTGATGGCGCCGTCATGATCCGGCGCAAGGTAGCGTGCTGTGTTCATGGTAGCAGCCGGGACCATACATGGAGAGCAGCATGACCGATCCGCTACCCACCATCTGGAACCCAGATCAGCGCATTGGCGATATGCTGAAGGGCAAGCGCGGCCTAGTGGTTGGCATTGCCAATGCCGATTCCATTGCTTTCGGTGCTGCCGCCAAGCTCCGCGCCTTTGGTGCTGACCTTGCCTTGACCTGGCTGAATGACAAGGCCGAACCGCATGTCCGCCCGCTCGCTGAACAGCTTGGCGCGGACATCACCATGAAGCTGGATGTGGAAGTGCCCGGCGAAATGGAAGCGGTGTTCGAACGCCTAAAGCAGGACTGGGGCAAGCTTGATTTCGTAATCCATTCCATCGCCTTCGCGCCCCGCGCTGATTTGCACGGCCGCGTGATTGATTGCTCGGCGGAAGGCTTCGCCCAGGCGATGCGCGTATCCTGCTGGTCTTTCCTGCGCATGGCGAAGCTTGCGGAACCCATCATGGCGCCAGGTGGCGTGCTGGTGACGATGAGCTATTACGGCGCCGATAAGGTAGTTGCGAATTACAACATCATGGGGCCGGTGAAGGCCGCGCTTGAAGCCTCTGTCCGTTATGCGGCGGCTGAACTTGGCCCGCGCGGTGTCCGGGTTTTCGCGGTCTCGCCCGGGCCGCTGCGCACCCGTGCCGCCAGCGGCATTGCGCAATTCGATGAATTGATTGCGGATGCTAAGGCGCGCGCGCCGGCGCAGCGGCTGGTGGATATCGCGGAAGTTGGCCGCGTGGTCGCGTTTCTGGTGAGTGGTGCATCATCCGGTATGACGGGTGATACGATCTATGTGGATGCGGGGCTGCATCATGTCGCCTGAAGCGAAATCCGCCGCACTGCTGGTGCTGAATGCGGGATCATCCTCGCTGAAATTTGCAGTGTTTGGCGTGACTGGCAGGGCCTTGGCGCAGCGCTACGATGGCCAGATGGAAGGCATTGGCGCCGCGCCGCATTTCATCCTGCGCGATGCTGCGGGGGCGATGCTGACGGAAAGGCGCTTCACGGAGACGCAAGCACCCAAGGGCCATGAAGGCGCGCTTGGGGTGATTTTGGCCGCACTCTCGCCCTTGCTGGATGGCGCGGCCATTCGCGCCATCGGTCATCGCGTGGTGCATGGCGGGCGGGATTTGAGCGCGCCGGTGATGATCACCGATGCCATCTTGGCAAAGCTCCGCGCGCTGGTGCCTTTGGCGCCCTTGCATCAGCCGCATAATCTCGCCGGCATTGAAGCAGCAGCGCGGCATTTTCCGGGTGTCGCGCAAATCGCCTGTTTCGATACGGCCTTTCACCGCTCGCAAAGCCATGCCGCCGCCAGTTTTGCGCTGCCGCCACGGTTTTTTGAGCAAGGCATCCTGCGCTACGGTT
>CAMCEP010000315.1 GCA_945873675.1 Asaia bogorensis | reverse complement strand
ACCGTGGCCCGCGCCCGCCGCGCCGATGAGGAAGTGTTCTTCGGCGATGCCGCGCGCCCGGCCTTCTTGCAGGCCTGTGGCCTAGCTTCGGCACAAAGCGTCATCATCACCATCAATCTTGCGCCGCAAATAGATCAGATCGTCAGTGCCATTCGCGCAGAGCGGCCGGATTTGCCCATCATCTCCCGCGCGCGGGATGCGGCGCATGCGCGCCATCTTTATGCGCAAGGTGTCAGTGAAACCGTGCCGGAGACGATTGAAGCGAGCCTGCAATTATCCGAAGCGGCGCTGGTATCGCTTGGCGTACCGATGGGGCGCGTGATTGCCTCCATCCACCAAAAACGCGCTGATTTCGCTGAGGAATTACGCAGCGCCGCGCGGGGGGGCTAACCCCGCGTAGCGATTGGTCACGAAAGCTTCTGCTTCAGCACATCATTGACCAGGGCCGGATTACCCTTGCCCTGCATGGCCTTCATGGTCTGGCCGACAAAGAAGCCGAATAGCTTGTCCTTGCCCGAACGATACTCCGCGACCTTATCGGCATTGGCAGCCAGCACCTGGTCAATCACCGCTTCAATCGCGCCGGTATCCGTCACCTGCTTCAGGCCGCGTTCTTCCACAATGGCGCCAGGCGCGCGGCCCGTTTCCACCATGGCTTCAAACACTTCCTTGGCCAATTTGCCGGAAAGCGTATTGTCCGCCATCAAATCAAGCAGCGCGCCAAGATCAGCAGCACTCACAGGCGGTTCGGCGATGGAACTTTTGGTACGGTTGATGGCGGCGAAAAGATCACCCATCACCCAATTCGCCGCCTGCTTCGCATCCCGCCCCTTGGCGACGGCCTCGTAATAGGCAGCGGTTTCGCGTTCCAGCGTCAGCACATGCGCGTCATAGGGCGTGATGCCGTAATCGCGCACATACCGCGCGCGGCGCTGATCGGGCAGTTCCGGCAAGGCGGCCTTCAGGCTTTCGACGAAGGCCGCGTCAAACACCAAGGGAGGCAGGTCAGGGTCCGGGAAATAGCGATAATCATGCGCATCTTCTTTTGATCGCATGGAACGCGTAATGCCGCGGCTTGTATCGAAAAGCCGCGTTTCCTGATCCACCGTGCCGCCGGATTCCCATACCTCAACCTGGCGACGCGCTTCGGTTTCCACCGCCTGCATGACAAAGCGGATGGAATTCACATTCTTCACTTCGCAGCGTGTGCGGAACCCTTCGCCCGCCTTGCGGACAGAAACATTCACATCGGCCCGCATGGAGCCTTCATCCATATTGCCATCGCAAGTGCCCAGATAGCGCATGATCTGGCGCAGCTTGGTGAGGTAAGCGCCGGCTTCCTCTGGGCTCCGCATATCGGGTTCCGAGACAATTTCCATCAGCGCCACACCGGAACGGTTCAGGTCAATGAAGGATTTTGTCGCGTGCTGGTCGTGCTGGGATTTGCCGGCATCCTGTTCCAGATGCAGCCGCGTGATGCCGATGGTCTTCGTGCTGCCATCGGATAATTCAATATCAATCGCGCCTTCACCGATGATGGGATGCGCGTATTGGCTGATCTGATAACCCTGCGGCAGGTCGGCGTAGAAATAATTCTTGCGATCAAAACGGGACCAGAGATTGACCTTGGCATTCAAGCCAAGCCCAGTGCGCACGGCTTGCGCCACGCATTCATGGTTGATCACCGGCAACATGCCGGGGAAGCCCGCATCAATGAAGGAAACCTGCGCATTGGGTTCCGCGCCGAATGCCGTTGCTGCACCGGAAAACAGCTTGGCGTTGGAGGTGACCTGGGCATGAACCTCAAGCCCGATCACCACTTCCCAGGGGCCTGATTCCCCCTCGACGATATAGGTCATGCCCCGGCCCTCATTGCTGGCATCGCCTTGAAATCAGCCGCGCGTTCCAGCGCTGCCCCCACCGCGAAAACCGTTTCCTCATCAAAGGCGCGGCCAATCACCTGCAAGCCCAAGGGCAGGCCCTGATGATCAAGCCCGGTCGGCAGCGCCAAGCCCGGCAGGCCGGCCAGATTGGCGGTGACGGTGAAGACATCATTCAAATACATCTTCACCGGGTCATCCGCATTTTCGCCTTCTGCAAAGGCCGCCGATGGCGTGGCGGGGGTCACAATCGCATCCACCTTGGCCCAGGCAGCGTCAAAATCGCTCGCGATCAGGGCACGGATTTTCTGCGCCTTCAGGTAATAGGCATCGTAATAGCCGGCACTCAGCACATAGGTGCCGATCATGATGCGCCGACGCACTTCCGCGCCAAAACCCTCGGCCCGCGTGCGTTCATATAGATCACGCAGGTCGCTATCCTTCTCGGCCACGCGCAGGCCGAAGCGCACGCCATCATAACGCGCGAGGTTCGATGAAGCCTCGGCAGGCGCCACGATGTAATAAGTGGGCAGCGCATATTTCGTGTGTGGCAGAGATATATCCACAATCTCCGCCCCCGCATCGCGCAGCCAATCCAGCCCCTGGCGCCAGAGCTTTTCAATCTCGGCTGGCATGCCATCCAGCCGATATTCGCGCGGCACGCCTATACGCATACCCTTCACGCTGCGCGCGCAAGCGGCAGCGAAATCCGGCACGGGCTGCGCGGCGCTGGTGGAATCCTTCGGGTCATGCCCTGCCATGGACCGCAGCAGAATGGCGCAATCTTCCACCGTGCGCGCAAAGGGGCCGGCCTGATCCAAGGAAGACGCAAAGGCCACAATACCATAGCGCGAACAGCGCCCATAGGTCGGCTTGATCCCGGCAATGCCGCAAAACGCCGCCGGCTGACGAATGGAACCGCCCGTATCCGTGCCCGTCGCCCCCAGCGCCATCCGTGCCGCAACAGCAGCGGCGGAGCCACCCGAAGACCCACCCGGCACCAGCCGCGCGGCTGAGTCATTCTTACGCTGCCAAGGGTTCAAGACGCCACCATAGGCCGAGGTCAAATTGGATGACCCCATGGCGAATTCATCCAGATTGGCCTTGCCCAAAAACACCGCCCCATCGCGCTTCAACTGCGCCGTCACGGTGCTTTCATAAGGCGGGATGAAATTGCCCAGGATTTTCGACCCCGCCGTGGTGCGCACACCTTCCGTGCAGAACAAATCCTTGATGGCAAGCGGGATGCCCTCAAGCGGCCCGACCTCACCGCGCGCACGACGCGCATCGGATGCGCGCGCCGCATCCAGCGCCTTTTCGCTTGTGGTGGTGATGAAGGCATTCAGCTTCGGGTTCAGCGCTTCAACCGCGGCCACATGGGCGCGCGTCAATTCCTCGGCGCTGATCGCGCCCTCATTCAGCGCGGCAAGCGCACCGGCCAGGGTAAAATCGGTCGGATGCATTATTCCACCACCTTCGGTACGCCGAAATATTCGCCCTCTCGGTCAGGGGCATTGGCCAGCACGGCTTCCGCCTTGCCGCCATCAGTCACCACATCATCGCGCAGCGGCATGGCGGCCACCCCGCCTGGCGTACCGCCGGCCATGGGTTCAACCCCATCCGTATTCACGGCCTGGAGCTGTTCAATCCAGCCCAAAATGCCGTTGAGTTCGCCCTGCACGCGGGCGATATCCTGTTCTTCAAGGCGCAGC
>CAMCEP010000314.1 GCA_945873675.1 Asaia bogorensis | reverse complement strand
TCTTCCAATTCGCGCAGGAATTCATTGCGCACGGCAGAAGAATAAAACCCGGTCGGTGAGAAGGGCTGCAACAGCACATCGCCGGACTTCAGCGTCAGCAGCCTTTGCTTCCAGGCATCGCTGATCGGGCTTTCCTGCGTGAGCAAGGGGCGCGTGCCAAATTGAAAAGCGATTGGGCCAAGATCGGCATTGTCGATCCAATCTTCCCATTCTTCCAGCCACCAAACGCCGCCCGCCATGATGATCGGCACATCGCCCAGGCCGAATTCGCGCATTTGCTGGCGCAGTTTTAATACGCGCGGGAAGGGCGCTTCCGGCACCTTGGGGTCTTCACTGTTAGAAAGCCCGTTATGCCCGCCAGCCAGCCAAGGGTCTTCATAAACCACGCCCCCCAGCCATTCCGCCGTCTTGTGATAGGCGCGCTTCCACAACGCGGCAAAGGCGCGGGCGGAAGAAATGATCGGGTAGTAATGCACCCCATAATCCCGCGCGACTTCCGCGAGCTTATAGGGCATGCCCGCACCGCAGGTGACGCCATGGATCAAGCCACGCGCGCCTTCCAGCATGCCGCGGGCAACCCGTTCAGCGCCGCCCATCTCCCACAAAATATTGGCATGGATGCGGCCCTTGCCGCCGGCCATATCCCAGGCGCGCTGGGCTTGGGCGATGCCGCCCTTAATGCCGTATTCAACCAGTTCTTCATGCCGGTCGCGCCGCGTTTTGCCGTGATAGATTTGCCGGATGATGCTGCCATCCGCGTCATAGCTATCGGCATTGACGGCCGAGAAAGTGCCAACGCCGCCGGCCGAGGCCCAGCCGCCGCAGGTGCGCCCATTGGAAACAGCAACGCCCTTGCCGCCTTCCACCAGCGGCAGGACGTCAACGCCCCCCATCCTGATCGTATTGATGGCCTTCAAGTAATGGCGCTCCCCACTGAATGGACTGGGTAATAGGCCAAGCCCCGCCCCGGTAAAAGGGGGCGGGGGGCCGGTTAGGCAGGATCAATCCCGCGGACGGTCGCGGCGTTCGCCACGCTCACCGCCACGACGGTCATCACCTTCCGGGCGCGGACGCTTGGCACCGACCTGTTCGGAGATATCGGCACCCGTCGCCTGATCCACGACGCGCATGGAAAGCTTTACCTTGCCGCGTTCATCAAAGCCAATGACCTTGACCTTCACCGCATCGCCGTCCTTGACGATGTCGGTGGTCTTGTTCACGCGGTCATTCGCCAGTTCCGAGATATGAACCAGACCATCCTTGGCGCCGAGGAAATTCACGAAGGCGCCGAAATCAGCGGTCTTCACGACCTTCCCGTTATAGATCGCGCCAAGTTCCGGTTCGGCCACAATGCCGCGGATCCAATCAATGGCGCGCTGCGCGGCTTCAATGCTGGTGGCGGCAACCTTGATGGTGCCGTCATCTTCGATATCCACCTTGGTGCCGGTCTGTTCCGTGATTTCACGAATGACCTTGCCGCCGGAACCGATCACATCGCGGATCTTGTCCTTCGGCACATTGATCACGGTGATGCGCGGCGCGGTGGCCGCCACATCGGTGCGCGCGCCGGTCAGCCCCTTGGCCATTTCGCCCAGGATATGCAGCCGGCCTTCACGCGCCTGTTCCACCGCAATCTTCATGATTTCTGGCGTGATGGAGGTGATCTTGATGTCCATCTGAAGGGACGTAATCCCCACTTCCGTCCCGGCCACCTTGAAATCCATATCGCCGAGGTGATCTTCATCACCCAGGATATCGGACAGCACGGCAAAGCCACGATCTTCCTTGATCAGACCCATCGCGATACCAGCGCAGGGGCGCTTCAGCGGCACGCCGGCATCCATCATGGAAAGCGATGTGCCGCAGACCGTCGCCATGGAAGAAGAACCATTGCTTTCGGTGATTTCGGAGACAACGCGCACCGTGTAGGGGAACTTGTCCTTCTCCGGCAGCAGCGGATGAATGGCGCGCCAAGCAAGCTTGCCATGGCCCACTTCACGGCGCCCGGGGCTGCCCATGCGGCCCGTTTCATTCACCGAATAGGGCGGGAAATTGTAATGCAGCATGAAGTCTTCGCGGTATTCACCCGCGAGCGCATCAATCACCTGTTCATCCTGGCCGGTGCCGAGTGTTGCCACGCATAGCGCCTGGGTTTCACCACGGGTGAACAGCGCCGAGCCATGGGCGCGCGGTAGCACGCCAACTTCCGCCATGATGGGACGCACGGTGCGTGTATCACGCCCGTCAATCCGCTTGCCGGTATCGAGGATGTTGTTGCGGACCACATCCGCTTCCAATTCCTTGAGCAAGCCCTTCGCCAGGTTCACATCCGCACCTTCGGCTTCAAGGGCGGCGATCACCTTCTTCTTCACCACGCCCACCTTATCCTGGCGGACCAGCTTTTGTATTTCCGTATAGGCAACGGCCATATCGGCGCGGCCCAATTCGGCGATGCGCTTCTTCAGCGTGATTTCAGCTTCCGAAGGCTCCGGCAGCGGCCAGGGTTCCTTGGAGGCAACTTCAGCCAATTCAATGATCGCCTGGATCACCGGCTGGAAGGCCGCATGACCGAAGGTAACGGCGCCGAGCATGACTTCTTCCGTCAATTCGCTCGCTTCCGATTCCACCATCAACACGCCTTCGGCAGTGCCGGCCAGCACCAGATCCAGCACGCTTTCCTTGCGCTGATCAGCGGTTGGGTTCAGCACATAGGCGCCGTTGATATAGCCAACGCGCGCCGCGCCGACCGGGCCGAAGAAGGGAATGCCGGAAAGCGTCAGCGCGGCGGAGCAACCCACCAGGGCGACGATATCGGGATCATTTTCCAGATCATGCGACAGGACGGTGGCAACCACCTGGACTTCATTGCGGAAGCCTTCGGGGAAAAGCGGGCGGATCGGGCGGTCAATCAGGCGCGACGTCAGGGTTTCGAATTCGGAAGGCCGGCCTTCACGCTTGAAGAAGCCGCCCGGGATCTTGCCGGCGGCGAAGGTCTTTTCCTGGTAATGCACGGTCAGCGGGAAGAAATCCTGACCGGGCTTCGCAGAACGCGCACCGACAGCGGTGCAGAGCACAATCGTGTCACCCAGGCGGGCCATGACGGCACCATCGGCCTGGCGGGCGATCTTGCCGCTTTCCAGAACCAGGGTCTTGCCGCCCCAGGCGATTTCCTTGCGGAAGTAATTGTCGAACATCGTCATCCTCTCGGGCACTGGCCCATGCCAGCGCGAACCACGCCGCATCCCCTTTGGATGGCGGCTCGGCAGAAGGGGCCTGGTGGCCCCGGAATGCGACGCAAAGGGTGAAGACAGGAAAGCGCCGAGGATGCTCGGTGGCGGGGCCGTTTGATCGGCGTCTCGGGCGGCATGGGGTGGGCCCATCGCGGAAAGGCGCGACGGGAAGGCCGCCCATGTGGCCGGAAACGCCGCGGTGGTCCCTATCCGAAGCCACGACTTGAAGAACTGTCCTAACCCGCAGCGTGCGCGGCGGTTGGCGCCCCGGCTTCCGGCCGGGCAACACCAGGGCCGCATATGGCGCGGATTGCGGGAAAATACCACAAGAAACTTGCGGGGGTTGGGCGATCGCCCGCAAATGGCGCGCGAAT
>CAMCEP010000313.1 GCA_945873675.1 Asaia bogorensis | reverse complement strand
GGCATGAAGGCGGAAAATGAACGCGTTATGGTCATTCCCCTGATCGAAACCGCCAAGGGGATTGAAAATGTTGAAGCGATCATGGCCGTGCCCGGTGTGGATTTGGGCTGGTTCGGCCATTATGATTTGAGCGATTCACTCGGCATCACGGCGCAATTCGATCATCCAATGTTCCAGGCCGCGCTCACCCGCTTCCTGAAAGCCTGTGAAGCCGCAGGCAAACCCGCCGGCGTATTGGGCGCAGGCATGGATATGGTGCGCGGCTGGCGCGCTAAGGGGTTTCGCTGCCTCTGCTACGGGTCTGATGTCAGCGTCTTCCAATCCGCCCTCAAGGGTGCCTTGGATACGCTGAAGGGCGAAGCGGGCTGAAAACACATCATCGAAAAATCGGAAGACGATAATGGAATTCAAAATCGGCACTGAACAGCGGGAAATGATCGCTGCCGTCAGGCAATTGGCGCAAGGCGAATTCAAGCAGGATGCGCCGAAATGGATGGATGGCACCTTTCCCTGGCCGAATATCAAAAAGCTCGCGGGGCTTGGCGTGCTGGGTATGTCGGTGCCGGAAGAATATGGCGGGCTTGGCCTTTCAATTCTTGATTCCGCTTTGATCCTCGAAGAAATCGCCAAGGTGGATTATGTCACCGCGATGGCGGTGCTCGGCGAGGCAGGCGTGCAAACCCGCGTCATTTCCCATTATGCGCCAAAGGCCATCAAGGAACGCATCCTGCCCCGCGTGATTTCCGGCGATTGCATCCTGGCCATTTGCATGACGGAACCGCATGCCGGCACGGATGTGGCGAATTATCGCACCAATACCAAGCGCCATGGCAATCATCTGGTGCTGAATGGCACGAAAACGCTGATTTCCCGTGCCGAGGAAGCCGGCATGTTCGTGGTTTTCACCCGCGTGGATGGCAAGGCAGGGCGCGAAGGGATCGGCTGCGTATTGGTGGAAAAAGGCACGCCGGGCCTTTCTGTCACTGGCACCTACCACACCATGGGGGGCGAGAATCTGCACGAAGTGCAGTTCAATGATTGCGAATTGCCGCCGGAAAACCTGGTGATTGAAACCGATGGCTTCAAGAAATTGCTGACCGCCTTCAATACGCAGCGCTGCCTCAACCCCAGTATTTCCTTGGGGCTGGCGGAAGGCGCCTTTGATGAAGCGGTTTGCTACGTGAATGACCGCAAGCTGTTTGACAAATCCATCGCGGATTTCCAGGGCATCCGCTGGAAATTCGCTGATATGTTCAAGGATATCGAAGCGGGGCGCGGTTTGCTCTACCGCGCCTGCCTCACCGCCAATCCCTTCCCTGATCCCTTCATGGCAGCAACCGCCAAGGTTTTCTGCAATGAAATGTCGCTGCGTGTGACCAGTGAAGCCGTGCAAGTGCATGGCGGCTATGGCTTCACAGATGAATATCCGGTCTCCCGGCTTTATCGCGGTGCGCGCTATGGCTCGCTTGGTGGTGGGTCTTCGGAATCGCTGCGTGATCTGATCGGCAAGCACATCCTGGCCGATGCTGGCGGCGTTGATGGCATTATGGGCCTTGATACCTATTGAGAAAGCTTGCCGGGCGCATCCCGGCTGTGGTTATGCTTCGCATAAATCACCGGGAGAAATGCCATGACCTTGAAGCTTAGCCGTCGTGCCGTGATCGGCACCGCCGCGCTCGCCCCCTTTGCAGCGCAAGCGCAATCGGATTGGCCCAATCGCCCGGTGCGCATTGTGGTGCCTTTTCCGCCTGGGCAGGCCGCCGATATCTTCACCCGGCTGCTTGCCGATGAGCTTTCCAAGCGCTGGCCACAGCGCGTGGTGGTGGAAAATCGTGCTGGTGGCGCTTCCGTGCCCGGTGTTGAATCCGTCGCGCGTGCGCCGGCTGATGGCTATACGCTGCTCACTGGGACATCCGGCCCGCTTGGCGTGAACCCTTCGGTGATGCCGCGCCTGCCTTATGATGTGGAAAAGGATTTCGCCTTCATAAGCAATGTCGTGATGGTGCCCCTGTTGGTGATTGCGCACCCTTCTGTGCCTGAGCGCACCATTCAGGAATTGGCTGCCAGCGCCAAGGCGCGGCCTGGGCAGATTGATATGGCGTCTGCCGGGCCCGCCACCAGCCAGCATATGGCGGCTGAATTGCTGATGCTGCGCGCCGGCATTCGGTTCAACATTGTGCATTATCGCGGCAGTGGCCCGGCCATTGCCGATGTCATCGCCGGCAATGTGAAGCTGATGACGGATTCCGTCGCCTCCGCCCTGCCGCATATCCAATCTGGCCGCGTCCGCCCGATTGCGCTTTGCAGCGCGCGGCGCGTGCCTCAATTGCCCGATGTGCCCACCATCGCGGAGAGCCTTGTGCCTGGCTATGAAGCCGCCGGCTGGTCCGGCCTGGTCGCACCCACGGGCACACCGCCCGAAATCATCAACCGCATCAATGCCGATGTGGTGGCCGTGCTGCGCGATCCCGCCATCACCAAAAGGATCGAGGATATGGGCGCGGTGGCAGACCCGCTGACGCCGGAGCAATTCGGCCAATTTGTCCGTGCAGAAGTGGCGAAGTGGCGCGAAGTGGCACGCGCAGGGAATGTGAAGCTGGAAGGCTAAACCCGCGTCAGTTCAGCGCCATGCCGGCGGAAACGCCATGCAGACAGGCCATCAATAGCGAAAGCGGCAAGCGAAGCCGCCACCACCAAGCAGGCGCCATGCTGGCCGCCTGCGCCGCACGATCCGCGAGCGGCAGCAGCGCGAAAATCACCGCGAGCAGCAATAGCCCCGCCTGGGGCGGCAACAGCAGCGCGACCCAGGCCGCAAGCATGGGCAGAACGGAAGCCACCAGCCAGCGCGTGAGCGCCGCGCCCTCTGCCCTATTCGCCGCCAAGCCCCACCAGGCGCCGCCGATGAAGCTCGCGATCAGCGCGCCATAGGCGGGGCCAGCCTGCAACGCGAAGGCCGCCGCATCTCCGCCCGCGGCCAGAAACGGCGGCATGGCAAGGCTCGGCAGCAGGCCGGCGGCACCCAGCAACAATGCGGGGCGGGGGATGGGGTGCTTGAACATGGCGCTGCCCTCTCACAATTCAGGCTGTCAGGACAAGCCCCACCCTGGCGCCGCGCCGCAGCCAGGGCCATCTTACACCCATGAATGTGATCGCCCCCGGCCCCGTGCTGTTTATGCCGGAAAAACGCCCCGCACCGCCCACGACGCGGCGGCTAACCGTGACCGCGCCCTATGAACCGAATGGCGACCAGCCACGCGCCATCGGGGAACTCATCACTGGTTTGCAGGGTGGCGACCGCGATCAGGTGCTGCTGGGTGTGACGGGTTCGGGCAAGACCTTCACCATGGCCAAGGTGATTGAGGCGGTGCAGCGCCCAACCCTGATTTTGGCGCCTAACAAAACCCTGGCCGCGCAGCTTTATGGCGAAATGAAAAGCTTCTTCCCAGAAAACGCGGTGGAATACTTCGTATCCTATTATGATTACTACCAGCCGGAAGCCTATGTGCCGCGCACCGACACCTATATCGAAAAGGACGCGCAGATCAACGAACAGATAGACCGCATGCGCCATTCCGCCACACAGTCCCTGCTGGAACGCAATGACGTGGTGAT
>CAMCEP010000312.1 GCA_945873675.1 Asaia bogorensis | reverse complement strand
TCCGGCGTGACCCCGATTTCGCCATGGCGCGTGACCTGATGCATGGCGCGGATTACCACCGCTTCAAGGCCGATATTATGGGTCCGATTGACCAATTCTATGTGGCCCTTGAAGAACGCCTGGCGTCCTCCATCCGCACCGCGGAAGATCGGGTTGCCTATTGGCGTGCCATCCTTGGTATCGCGGTGGCGATGATTCTGGCGGTTTCCGCTGCTGCAGCCTGGTTGCTGGTGCTGCGCATCTCGAAGCCACTCGATGAGCTTTCCGGTTCCATGGACAAGCTTGCGAAAGGTGATCTTGGCGTTGGCATTCCGCATGCCCGCCGCGTGGATGAAATCGGCGATATGAGCCGCGCCACCACCATCTTCCGTGATGGCCTGGTGGAAACGGCGAAGCTGCGTGAAGCGGAAGCCAAGCGCGGTGCGGAATTGGAATCCGCACGCCGTGCCGCCATTCAGGAAATCGCCAATGACCTGGAAAAGGCCATCGGCCAATCCGTCTCGGCGCTGTCTGACAATTCGGCCAAGCTGGTGGTGGAAGGCGGCAAGGTTGCCAGCACCACCGATACCGCGCTCACTCAGGCCCGCACTGCGGCGCATGAAGGCACGGAAGCCAATAACGGCATCCAAAGCGTCTCGGCCGCGGCGGAGCAGCTCACTGTTGCCATCTCTGAAGTCTCGGCACGCGTGAATGCCGTGGCGCAGACAGCGCGGAGCGCCGCCGATGAGGCTGATCGCGTCACCTCCTTGATTGATGGGCTGAATGCGGCATCGGTCAGGATCAATGACGTGACCGGGCTCATTGGGTCCATCGCAGCGCAGACCAATCTTCTGGCGCTGAATGCCACTATCGAATCAGCCCGTGCGGGTGAAGCCGGCAAGGGCTTTGCTGTGGTGGCGTCAGAAGTGAAGAACCTGGCCGCGCAATCGGCCAAGGCGACCGAGGGGATTCAGGGCGAAATCAGCGCCATGCAATCCATCATCTCGGATGTGGTTGAGGTGATCCGCGAAATCGTGGGCCGTATCAGCCAGCTCAACAATGAAAACGGTGCCATTGCCGCGGCGGTGGAAGAACAATCCGCCACCACGGCGGAAATCGCATCAAGCCTGCGGTCTGCCGCTTCTTCGGTGGGTTCGCTGGAAGGTTCTATCGGTCTTGTTTCCACCATGACCGAGGATACCGGCAAGGCGATTGGCACCATCAACAACGCCACCAAGTCACTTGCTGATGAGGCGGTGCAGTTGCGTGGCGCCACGCAATCGCTGATCCTGCGCCTGCAAGCGGCCTGATTGGCGGCACCAAAAAAAGCGCGGTCCGAACTTTCGGGCCGCGTTTTTTGTTGCTGAAGTCAGACGGTGGAAATATCCGGCGCGTCGGGGTTCTTCATCCCCACAACATGATAACCGCTATCCACGTGATGCACTTCGCCCGTCACTCCTGAGGACAAATCGGACAGCAAATACAAGCCCGCACCGCCCACTTCTTCAATCGTCACATTGCGCCTGAGTGGTGAATTATACTGGTTCCATTTCAGGATATAGCGGAAATCGCCAATGCCACTCGCGGCCAGGGTCTTGATGGGGCCGGCGCTGATCGCATTCACGCGAATGCCAGCCTCACCCAAATCGGTTGCCATATAGCGCACACTGGCTTCCAGTGCGGCCTTCGCGACACCCATCACATTGTAATGCGGCGTGACACGTTCGGCGCCCAGATAGGAAAGCGTCAGCTGAGATCCGCCCGGCTTCATCAGCGCGGCAGCACGGCGACCCACGGCCACGAAGGAATAGCAGGAAATATCCATCGCCTGCAGAAAGGCATCGCGGGGCGTGTCCAGATACCGCCCGCGCAGATACTGCTTATCGGCAAAGCCAATGGCATGGACCAGGAAATCCAAGCCACCCCAGGCCTGTTCAACGGCGCCAAAGGCGGCATCCATATCGGCGTCATCGGCCACGTCGCAGGGCACAACAAGGCTCGATCCCAGGCTTTCCGCCAAGGGGCGCACGCGCTTTTCAAGCGCCTCACCCTGATAGGTGAAGGCAACCTCACCTCCCTGGGCAGCGATCGCCTGCGCAATGCCCCAGGCGATGGAACGATCATTCGCCACCCCCATGATAAGGCCGCGCTTGCCGGCCATGAGAGTGCCTTTGGGAATGCTGGGTACTGGTTCCGCGTCGTTCATCGGGTGATGGACCATCCGGCTAAATCTGTTCGCGCCCTCTGCCATGGCGCCGGATGGCGGGCAAGGGCCTTGCCCTTTCGCAAAGCGTCCCGATACAGGACATGACAAGGAGAACCCCATGGACGGCACCGCGACCACCACCGAAGACCCCTATGCCCTGTTTCAGGATTGGATGGCGGACGCCACCAAGGGTGAGATCAATGACCCGAATGCCGTGTGCCTGGCCACCGCCACGCCCGATGGCCGGCCATCAGCGCGCATGGTGCTGCTGAAGGGCGTGGATGCGCGGGGTTTCGTTTTCTACACCAATCTGGAAAGCCGAAAGGGCGGCGAATTGGCCGCCAATCCCTTTGCTGCGCTCTGTTTTCACTGGAAAACGCTCCAGCGCAGCATTCGCGTGGAAGGCCAGGTGGAACAGGTCTCGGACGCTGAGGCGGATGCCTATTATGCCTCCCGCGCGCGTACCTCGCGGCTTGGGGCCTGGGCTTCCAAGCAGTCCCGCCCGCTCGAAGGCCGTTTCGCGCTGGAAAAGGCAGTGGCTGAATATGGGCTGAAATATGCGGTGGGTGAGATCCCGCGCCCGCCCTTCTGGTCCGGCTTTCGCGTGCTGCCGGCGCGGATTGAATTCTGGCGTGACATGCCCTTCCGGCTTCATGAACGCCGGGTGTTTCACCGCGATGGCGCGGGGTGGCGGCTGGAAACCCTCTACCCGTGAAGCTTGCGGCCGGCATTCCCCAGAGTCAGGCGGAAGTAGCCGCCTTTCTGGCGGGGCTGGCCGGCACCGTACCCATTGAAACCCATATTTCGGCGATTTTCGTGGGGCGGGAGACCGCCTGGAAGATGAAAAAGGCGGTCGCGCTGGGGTTCCTGGATTTCAGCACCTTGGAAGCGCGGGCGCATTTCTGTCGGCGAGAATTGGAACTGAACCAGCCCGCCGCCCCCGGGATTTACCGCGATGTGGTGGCCATTACCCGCGGCCCCGATGGCCAATTGCAGCAAGGCGGCGCTGGTAGCGTGGTGGAATGGGTGCTCCGCATGGCGCCCATCCCAGCCGAGGATTTCCTGGATGCGGTGGCGGCGCGGGGCGCGTTGACGCCAGCACTACTGGACGCCTTGGGCGATGCGGTTTTCGCCTTGCATGAAGCGGCACCCAAGGTGGCGGGGCTGGATGCGCCAGCCGCCATGGAGCAGGTGCTGGCCGGCAATCTGCACGCCGGCCGCGCGGCGGGTTTGCCCGAAGCCGCCCTTGTGCCTCTGGCCGCGCGGTTTCAGGCAGCGCTTCAAGCTGCTGCGCCAAAATTGGCCGCCCGCGCGGCGGAAGGGCGCATCCGGCGCTGCCATGGCGATCTGCATTTAGGGAATCTGTGCCTCTGGCAGGGCAGGCCCACCCCCTTTGACGCTTTGGAATTCGATGAGGCGTTGGCGCGGATTGATACGGGCTATGATTTGGCCTTCCTGCTGATGGATCTGGACCGGCAGGCG
>CAMCEP010000311.1 GCA_945873675.1 Asaia bogorensis | reverse complement strand
GCGCTGCGGCATTCCTTTGCCACACATTTGCTGGGCGGCGGCGCTGATTTGCGTGCGATTCAGGAATTGCTCGGCCATGCCAGCCTTTCCACCACGCAGCGCTATACGGCGGTGGATGCGGCGGCGCTGCTAGAGACCTGGCGGAAGGCGCATCCGCGGGCGGACTGAGCATTTTCAAGCCAAGTGGAAAACTTGGCGGCTCGGAAAATGCGGTCAAACTAAAGATTTAGTGTTTGTGCGGTGAACTAAGGTGAGCCGGACAAACACTAAGTCTAGACAGCGGCTAGTCTTGGCGCTGACAATATTGGAAATCGCGGGAGAAACGCCATGAGCATTCGCATCGGTATCGCCGGCATGGCCGGGCGCATGGGGCAGCTTTTGATTGAGGAAGTCGCCGCCGCCGACGCGGTATGTGTGGGCGGCACCTTACGCGCCGGCGGCAAGCCTGCACCGGCTGGCATGCAAAGCTTCCCAGATATAGAGTCACTTTTCGCCGCATCCGATGTGGTGATTGATTTCACCCATGCAGATACCGCCGCCACCCATGCCGCTGCTGCCGCCGCTTGCGGCAAGGGTTTTATTCTTGGCAGTTCGGGGCTTTCAGCAGCGGCAGAAGCAGCAGTGGCGGAAGCCGGCAAGCACGCGCCGATTGTTTATGCCGCGAATTTCGCGCCAGGCGTCAATCTGTTCCTGGCGATTGCGGAACGCATGGCCGCAGCGCTCCCTGGCGCGCAATATGATGCCGAGATTGTGGAGATGCATCACCGCCAAAAGGTAGATGCGCCATCCGGCACCGCAGTCGCCTTGGGCCGCGCTGTGGCAGCGGGGCGCGGCACCACCATGGAAGAAGCCGGCATTGAAAGCGGGCGCGATGGCCATTGTGGCCCACGCGGCACCGGCACCATCGGCTTTGCGGCCTTGCGCGGCGGGCAGGTGGTGGGTGAACACACGCTCCTGTTTGCCGCCACTTCAGAACATATCAGCCTGACGCATAGAAGTTTCGATCGGCGCGTCTATGCCACTGGCGCGGTGCGTGCCGCGCTTTGGGTGCATGGCCGCGCACCGGCGCTTTACGGCATGAAGCATGTGCTGGGGATGTAGTTTGGTTATCTTTGCCAATCGAAGGGCTCCGCGCGCGGCAGGCCGAGATTTTCGCGGAGCGTCGTGCCGGTGAACTCCTTGCGGAAGACACCACGGCGCTGCAATTCCGGCACAACCAGACGCACAAATTCCTCATAAGTGCCGGGCATGTGCGTGGCAGCCAGCACGAAGCCATCGCAGGCGCCACCTTCCAACCACGCCTGCATTTCATCCGCGACCCGCTTTGGCGTGCCGCAAAATACCGGGAATTCACGAATAGTGCCGCGCCCGGTGATTTCCACGAAATCGCGCAAGGTAGGGTTACGCTTGCCGCTGGAAGCAACCACACGATCACGCAGTGCTTGCAGCCCCTTGATGCCGGCCAATTCATCATCGGTGAAGGCATCATCCAGGCCTTTTGACGCGAAATCATAATTCAGCGCCTCAGACAGCAAAGAAAGCCCATCAACCGGTCGGGCCAGGCCATCAATCAAGGCACGCTTTTCCTGCGCCGCCGCTTCGGTCTCACCCACAATGCAATAAACGGCGGGGCAGATGCGCACTGTCGCGGGGTCTCGGCCAGATGCGGCAACCTGTTCCTTGAAGCCGCTATAGCCGCGCTTGGCGACTTCCATATTCGGATAGATCACGAAAACCAGATCGCCCCAGCGCGCGGCGAAGTTCTTGCCTCGGCCGCTTTGGCCGGCCTGGATCAGAACCGGGCGCCCCTGCGGCGTGCGCGGCACGGTGAAGGGGCCGCGGCTTTTGAACCATTTGCCCTTGTGATCGAGGCGGCGCACCTTGGTGGCATCGGCGAAGACGCCGCTCTCACGGTCCTGGATGATCGCGTCATCGCCCCAGGAATCCCAATGCGACAGCACGATTTCCAGGAATTCATCGGCGCGGTCGTAGCGCAGATCATGTTCCAGATGATCATCCGCGCCCATGTTATGCGCTTCACTGTCATTCAGCGATGTCACCACATTCCAGGCGGCGCGCCCGCCCAGCATGTGATCCAGCGTCGCGAAAACCCGCGCCACATGGAAGGGTTCGTAATAGGTGGTGGAATAGGTGCCGCCGAGACCAAGCTTTGAGGTCGCAAGCCCCATCGCTGTCAGGATCGAAATCAGATCAAGCTTCACCACGCGAATGCCATTACGCACGGCTTCCGCATGGTCATGGCCAAGGATATCGGGCATGGCGAGGCGATCATCGAAAAACGCCATATGGAAGCAGCCTGCTTCCAGCGTGCGGGCGATGCGCTGATAATATTCGGGACGCAGATAATCCTGCATGGTCGCGGGATGCCGCCAGGAGCCCACATAATTCGAGCAATTCTGCGCCTGCAGAAAGGCCACCAGGGTCATTTGCTTCATCGGCGTATTCCTTTTTTCCCGTGACATATCATCGCGCAGGGCCGATGGCGCGGCAAGCACATCAGCCCAGGCATTGCGGCAACCGCGCCAAATGGCTTTCCATCAGCGCGCGCGCTGAAAGCCCGAATAGCCGGATGCGGCGTGTCTCCGACATCACCAGCAAACCAACCGCAAGCGCGAAGGCTTCGGTTGCCACTTCCTGCCCGCCAAGCGCGCGCATGGGTGCGAGTGCGGCCAGCAGCGCGGCATTCAAGCCAGGATCAAGCCCCTGCCCCAGCCCACGAGGTGCCAAGCCCCCGCCGCCCAGATAAAAGCCCAGCGCCAATTCCTGCGGATGCGCAGCATAGAAATCAAACAAGGCGAGTGCCGCGCCGCGAAACCCATCCTGCGCCGCGCCATCCGCAACCGCTATCTTCAAGCGCGCCAAGCTATCGCGCAGCACTTCGGCATAAATCGCCTCACGCGAGGGGAAATGGAAATAAAGCGCGGCAGGTGTATAGCCCGCGCGCGCGGCAATGGCGCGAAGGCTCGCCCCCTCAAGCCCTGCTTCGGCAAAAAGCGCCTTGGCAGCAGCAAGGATATGGTCGCGCTTGGCGGCGTTTTTGTCTGGACGGGTCATTGACGGTAGAATTCTAACAGTGTTAGATTTTACGCGTCAACCGAGTTTGGGAAGCCCTGCCATGCTGATGACTGCCGCTGATTATCGGGAATCGCTCCGGGCGCTGAAGCCGCGCGTTTTCGTCAATGGCCGCCAGGTGGCGAGTGTGGCGGATGAACCCCTGCTGGCGCCGGGCATCAATGCCATTGGCGTGACCTATGATTTCGCGCATCGCGCGGATTACGCAGGGCTGATGACGGCAACGCAGGAAGGCAGCGGGCGCCTTGCCAATCGCATGCTGCATGTGAATGGCAGCCGGGATGATTTGTTGGCCAAGTTGGAAGCGGTGCGCCTGGTTTGCCGTGAATCTGGCTGCGCGCAACGCTACCTTGCGCATGATGCGCTGAACGCTTTGCATCAGGGCACCAAGCTTGCCGATGCGGTGCATGGCGGTGAAAGGCATCAGCGCTTCCTGGCCTATTTGGATGATGTGCAGGCGCGCGACCTGACGCTGGGGATCGCGATGACAGATGCGAAGGGTGATCGTTCAGCCCGCCCTGGCCAGCAGGCCAATCGCGATGTGCATGTGCATATCAAGGAACGCCGCGCGGATGGCATCATCATTCGCGGCACCAAGGC
>CAMCEP010000310.1 GCA_945873675.1 Asaia bogorensis | reverse complement strand
CAATCAGCGCCTGACATTCATTTTTGCGCCCGATATTGCAGGCAATGGCCATGGCTTCCCCGCCCTTGGCCTTGATGGCATCCACCACCTCCTGGCAGGCATCAATCTTGCGGGAGGACACGACCACCTTCGCCCCCTGTTCGGCCATTCTTTCGCAAATCGCGCGGCCAATGCCGCGGCTGCCGCCGGTAACCACGGCCACCTTGCCGGTCAGATCGAATAGGGACATGGCGTTTCCTCCTGAGCCTTTGGGCCTGGAGCATTTTCAAGCCAAGTGGAATCACTTGGCGGCTCGGAAAATGCGACCAAACAATATCTTACAGCATGTCTGCCACGCGTTTGCGTGGTGGACATGCTGTAAGGCAGCATGACCGGCGCTTTCCCGCAACCGGGTGCTTGCCCTCAGGCGCAGAGTGCCGGAGACTAGCGCGAAAGGGGGCTTCAGGCCCCGGCTGGATGAGGGAGAGACGCTTTGGCTGAGAATCAATTCGTGCAGCATGTGGCACTGGGGGAGGTGCATGTGCTGCGCCTGGCCAACCCCCCCGTAAATACGCTGCGCACCGAAATCCGCGCCGGGCTTTATGATGGCATGAAGGCCGCGCGCGCCGCCGGCGCCAAGGCTGTGGTCATTATCGGCACGGGGCGCATGTTCTGCGCCGGGGCCGAGATGACCGAATTCGGCAAGCCGCGCGTGCCGCCATCGCTGACTGAAGTGTTTGAGCAGTTTGAAAGCTTCCCGGGCCTGACGGTCGCCGCCATTCATGGCTCGGCGCTGGGTGGTGGCCTTGAAGTGGCGCTTGCCTGCCATGCGCGCGTGGCGCTGGCCGATGCGAATCTGGGCCTGCCGGAAGTCAAGCGCGGCTTTGTACCCGGCGCGGGCGGCACGCAGCGTCTGCCGCGCCTGATCGGGGCGGAAGCGGCGCTGAAAATCATCGTCTCCGGCGACCCGATCAAGGCGAGCGAGGCGCATAAGCTCGGCTTCGTGGATGCGATCATTGAAGGCGATCTGGAAGCTGGTGCGGTTTCATTCGCGCGTGCCAATCTCGGCAAGACTTTCACCCTGGCGCGCAATCGCACGGATAAGATCGCAGGCCAGGATATGGCGGCGTTTGATGCGGCTGCGGGCGCTTTGCTGAAGCGCGCGCGCGGTCAGGAAAGCCCGAAGGGCTGTGTGGAAGCGGTGCGCGCTTCCTTCACGCTGCCATTCGAAGAAGGCTTGCAAAAAGAACGCGATTTATTCGCAAGCCTGGTGGCGGGCGAGCAATCCAAGGCGCTGCGCCATATCTTCTTCGGTGAACGCGAAGCGCAGCGCGTGCCGGGCCTGCCGGCTGATACGCAGGTGCTGCCTGTCGGCAAGCTTGTCGTGATCGGCGGCGGCACCATGGGTGGCGGTATTGCGATGAGTGCCGCGAATTTTGGCGTTGCCGTCACCATTGTGGAAATGACGGATGACGCCCTGGCCAAGGGCTTGCAACGTTGTGAGGCGAATTGGCAGCGTACTGTCGCGTCTGGCCGCTTGTCTCAGGCCGAATATGAAAAGCGCCGGGCATTGCTGAGCGGTTCGACCGATTTCGAAAAAACCGTGGGCGAAGCCGATCTGGTGATTGAAGCGGTGTTCGAGAATATGGATGTGAAGAAGCAGGTCTTCGCGCGGCTGGATAAGGTGGCACGTCCTGGGATTGTGTTGGCTTCCAATACCTCCACGCTTGATATTGACCAGATTGCCAATGCGACATCACGGCCCGAATGGGTGATGGGCATGCATTTCTTCAGCCCGGCCAATGTGATGCGCCTGCTTGAAAATGTGCGTGGGTCGAAGACCAATCCCGTAGCCATCGCAACCGCGACCGAATTCGGCAAGAAGATCGGCAAGCTGCCGGTGCTGGTGGGGAATTGCGATGGCTTTGTCGGCAATCGCATGACCGGCAAGCGCACGCCGCAGGTGGAAAAGCTGCTGCTGGAAGGCTGCCTGCCGCAGGATATTGACCGCGTGATGGAAGGCTATGGCATGGCCATGGGGCCGCTCGCCACCGGTGACCTTGCTGGCTTGGATATTGGCGCGGCTGTGCGGAAGGCGCGTGGCACTGTGGCACCCATCGCTGATGCGGTGGTGGCTGCCGGGCGCTTCGGGCAGAAAACCAGCAAGGGCTGGTACATGTATGACGAAAAGCGCAACCGCCTGCCGGACCCGGAAGTGGAGCGCATCATTCTGGATGTCGCGGAAAAAATGCAGGTACGCCGCCGCAAGATTGAGGCGGATGAAATCCTGGAACGCCTATTGCTGCCCATGGTGAATGAGGGTGCGCGCATCCTGGAAGAAGGCATTTCATCCCGCCCAATTGATATTGATGTGATCTTCACCAGTGGCTTTGGCTGGCCCGCCTGGCGCGGCGGGCCGATGTTCTGGGCGGATACGCAGGGCCTCAAGGCTGTGCGCGATAAGCTCAATAAATACGCCGAGGCGACGGGGGATAAAAACCTGCGTCCGGCGGCTTTGATCGAAAAACTGGCCGATGAGGGCGGAAGCTTCGCGGCCATGGGCAAATCCAAGGTTTGACGCCGCGTTGCGGCAAGCAGAAATGAGGGGATAGAGCAATGGATCTACGCTTCACAGATGAGGAACGCGCCTTCCGCCAGGAAGTACGCGATTGGATTGATGCCAACCTGCCCGCCGATACGCGGGAGCGTTTGGCGGCGGGCCGCACCCCCACCAAAGAAATGCAGCTGGATTGGCAGAAGAAGCTGAATGCCAAGGGCTGGTGCGTGCCGCATTGGCCGGCAGAATGGGGTGGGCAGAGCGATTGGTCCGCCATCAAGCGCTTTATCCTGCTGGAAGAATTGCAGGGCACACCGGCGCCGATTCCGCTTGGCTTCAACTGCAATATGTTGGGCCCGGTGTTGATTGCCTTTGGCACGGAAGAACAGAAAAAATTCTTCCTGCCGAAGCTTGCCAATCTTGATCTCTGGTTCTGCCAGGGCTTTTCGGAACCGGGCGCGGGGTCTGACCTTGCCTCGCTGAAAACGCGCGCGGTGCGTGAGGGTGATCACTACATCGTCAATGGGCAAAAGACCTGGACGACGCTGGCGCAATATGCCGATTGGATCTTCCTGCTGGTGCGCACCAACCCGGAAGCGACCAAGCAGCAAGAAGGCATTTCTTTCCTCGTGGTCGAGATGAATACGCCTGGCATCACCGTGCGCCCCATCATCACCATTGATGGCGCGCATGAGGTGAATGAGGTCTTCTTCGATGATGTGAAAGTGCCGGTGGCCAATCTGGTCGGCACCGAACATCGCGGCTGGGATTGCGCGAAATTCCTGCTGTCCAATGAACGCACCGGCCAGGCGCGGGTTGGCGCTTCCAAGGACCGCATTCGCCGGCTGAAGCTTATTGCGCAGAATGCGCCGGGTGGTGAACGCCCGATGATCGAAGATTCGCGCTTCCGTGAGCGTTTGGTGGAAGTCGAAGTGCAGTTGAAGGCGCTGGAGATGACCACCATGCGCGTGCTGGCCGATGAAAACAGGCAACTCAGCGAACGCAAACCCAACCCGGCATCTTCGGTGCTCAAGATTCGTGGCACAGAAATCCAACAATCCATCAGTGATCTTTATGTCATGGCCGCCGGGCCTTACGGCATGGTTGGCGCTGATCCGGATGGTGATCGCTGGAATGAACCGGAACTGGCGCCGGAATGGGCCAC
>CAMCEP010000309.1 GCA_945873675.1 Asaia bogorensis | reverse complement strand
CCTGATCGCGACGATTGGGGAGAATATGTCCATCCGTCGCGCCAAGCGCTTCCAGGTCGCGGAAGGCACGGTTGCGACCTATATGCATTCCGCCGTGAAGCCTGGGCTTGGCAAGATCGGCGTGCTGGTGGCGCTTGAAGGCACTTCCGAACTAGCGGTGATGGAAACGCTTGGTCGGCAGATCGGCATGCATGTGGCCGCGGCGCGCCCGGAAGCGGTGGATGTTTCGGCTGTGGACCCCTCCGCGCTGGCGCGTGAGCGTGATGTGCTGGCCGACCAGGCGCGGGCATCCGGCAAGCCGGAAGCGATCATCGAGAAAATGGTCGAAGGCCGCATCCGCAAATACTACGAAGAAGTGGTGCTGCTGGAGCAGATTTGGGTGCATGATGGCGAAAGCCGCGTGAAGGAAGTGGTGAAGAAGGCAGGCTTGAAGCTCTCTGGCTTTGCCCGCTTCCATTTGGGCGAAGGCATTGAAAAGCAGCAGGGCGATTTCGCCGCCGAAGTGGCCGCTGCCGCCGGCAAGGCCTGAACTGACTGACTTGGGGGAGCCTAAAGGCTCCCCAACACTGGTTTAGTGCGTGTTCCGTGCACATGCGTTCACCGGACCCGCACTAAACCCTTCTTTTGCCGCATTTTCGGAGCCGCCAAGTGGTTCCACTTGGCTTGAAAATGCTCCGTTTGGGGGCCTTTACTGCACCCTATTTTTTCTATTGATCATAAAACTGATGATCACTATAGTGATCAATATGACAAACTCCAATGGCGCCAGCGTCGCTACCTATCATCGGGTTCCGGCCCATCTCGGCCGCCTCTTTCATCAGCTCTGCCAGCTTCTTGTGGCGGAAGCCCAAGCTGCCGAAGGGCTTGTCTCGCCCGAATATGCGGCCCTTGCCTCGCTCGATGAGGAACCGGGGCTGGACCAAAAGCGCCTAGGCGAAGCGATTGGTGTTGACCGCAATACCATCGGCATCGTGGTCGAGCGTTTGGAACGGCGCGGCTTGCTAACACGGGAAGTGGATAAGGAAGACCGGCGCGCCCGTATCCTGCGCCTCACGCCCGAAGGGGCAGCGCTGCGCCGGCGCCTGCGCCCGCGCATGCTCGCCGCCAATGCACGCGCCATCGAAGCCCTGACCGAGGATGAGACTAAGACGCTGCTCGCGCTGCTGCATCGGGCGGTGGAACACCACGCCACGCTGATTTCACCCGGCGCGGAGCGCCGGATGCGCCGCATAGCAACCCACCAGCAAAAGGATACTGTGCCATGAGACTATCCCGTCGCGCCCTGCCGATGCTTGGCGCCCTCGCGCTCCCGCTCCGCGCACAGGCTCAGGCATTTCCGAACCGCCCGGTGCGCCTCATTACCCCATTCGCAGCCGGCGTCGGGGCTGAGACGACGCTCCGGCTTTTCGCCGATGGGCTCGCGCGCCGTTGGGGCCAGCCCGTGCCGGTGGAAAACCGTCCGGGCGGGGATGGCGTGATCGCCGCCATGGCCTTTCTTGGGATCAATGATGATCACAAGATTTTCTTCTCTTTTTCCGGCCCCCTTACGGTCAATCCCTACACCATCCCGAGCCTGCCCTATCGACCAGAACAATTCGCGCCCATCTCCACCGTGGCAATAGACCATATCGCCATCGCCGCCGCGCCCGAATTCGGCGCCAATGACCTGAGCGGCGCCGTGGCACTGGCGCAGGCGCAGCCCGGTGCCTTTGCCTGGGCCTCATCGCCCGGCGGCATCACCATCACCTTCGCGGCCTTCGCCGCTCAGCAGCGCCTTGAATTGGTGCGCGCGCAGTATCGCGCTGTGCCCGAAATGCTGAATGATCTGGCGACGAACCGCATCCAGATCGCAGCCATGCCCTTGGCCACCGCCTTGCCGCAAGCGCGCGCCGGGCGCATCAAATTGCTGGCCGTGACCAATGCCACCCGTTCGCCCGCCGCGCCGGAGGTTGCGACCGCAACCGAGCAAGGCTTCCCGGATTATGTTTTCGAAGGCTTTGTCGGTGTTTTCGGGGATGCCCGACAGTCGGAGGCAGTTCGCGCGGCGCTGGTGGAAGCCACCCGCGCCATTGTGACCGAGGAAGCCTTCGCCGAGCGGCTGCGCAACGCGGGTCAGCTTCCCTTTGCGGGTGGCGAAGCCGATCTGGCAAGCCGCATTGCCGCTCAGCGCAGGCTTGTTGAGGCGGGGATGCGGCAGCTTGGCTCCTGAATAAGTATCGCCAAGCTGCGCCAGGCGCTGAAGGAAGCGCAGCGGGGGGAATAGGGCGCCCCCAAGGCATTGCCCCTACGCAGAATGCCATGCTCTCCAGGCGGTTCCGCCGCGCGCAAAAATGATCTATGCAACACCCCTACCTTATTGCCGCCTTCGCGGGCATGTCCTTATGGTGGCGCCCGCAACCTGAACCCGATTCGAGATTGAGCCCCCATGAGCCAGAACCCGGCCTATAAGCGCGTGATGCTCAAGGTCTCCGGTGAGGCCCTGATGGGGGATCGGGATTACGGGCTGGATAACGCCACCTGCCGGCACATTGCCGAGGATATTCGCGGCGTGGTGGATCTGGGCGTGCAGGTCTGCCTGGTGATTGGCGGGGGCAATATCTTCCGCGGCATTTCCGGCGCGGCTTCCGGCATGGACCGCGCCCAGGCGGATAGCATTGGCATGCTGGCGACCGTCATGAACGCGCTCGCCATGCAGAATGCGCTTGAGAAGATCGGCGTGCAGACGCGCGTGCAAAGCGCGATCCCGATGGCGAGCCTCTGTGAGCCCTTCATCCGCCGCCGTGCTGAGCGGCATATGGAAAAGGGCCGCGTGGTGATTTTTGCGGCCGGCACCGGCAACCCGTTTTTCACCACCGATACGGCGGCAGCTTTGCGTGCGGCCGAGATGTCCTGCGATGCGCTGTTCAAGGGTACGCAGGTGGATGGTGTCTATTCCGCCGATCCGCGCAAGAAGCCGAATGCGGAACGCTACACGACGCTGACCTATCTTGATATGCTGGCGCGTGATCTGGCGGTGATGGATGCGGCGGCGATCAGCCTGGCGCGCGAAAACAAGCTGCCCATCATCGTTTTCAATATCCATGAACCGGGCGCCTTCACCGCCGTCATGAAGGGTGAAGGCAAATTCACTACCGTGGTGGAACAAGCGCCATAACCCAGGGGGAAGGGCAACATGCCGACTGATGTAACGGCCCTGAAACAGGATCTGACGCGCCGGATGGAAGGCGCGATGGAGACCTTGAAGAAGGAATTCTCTGGCTTGCGCACGGGCCGCGCGAGCCCCGCGCTATTGGAACCGGTACGCGTCGAAGCCTATGGCAGTGTCACGCCGCTCAATCAGGTGGCCAATATCTCGGTCGCGGGGCCGGGGCTGCTGGCGGTGCAGGTCTGGGATAAGGGGCTGGCCAAGGCGGTGGAAAGCGCCATTCGGGAAGCCAATCTGGGGCTCAACCCGCAGGCGGAAGGTCAGGTGATTCGCGTGCCGCTGCCGCCGCTCACCACCGAACGCCGCAATGAATTGGCCAAGGCCGCGGCGCGCTATGCGGAACAGACGCGCGTTGCCGTGCGCGGTGTCAGGCGCGATGGCATGGAACAGATCAAGGCGGCGGGCAAGAAATCCGAACTCGGCGAAGATGAAGTGAAGCGCGCCGAGGACGAGGTGCAGAAACTGACCGACCAATTCGTCAAGCAGATAGACGCTGTCTTG